>CAMZKF010000103.1 GCA_947311095.1 uncultured Flavobacteriales bacterium | reverse complement strand
TATTATTCCAATGTATTACACATAGATAGATTTATTTCAGGGTTCGGTATTTCTACACAAAGCAAAAAAAATAAAAGCATTATAAAGAAACTAAGGGATTTTGGTGAAATCGCAGCCTAAATTTGTAACGAACTATTGTGTAGTAATAAATCTAAGAAAATTTCATAAGGGTACAGGCTACTATACCTGCCGTTTCGGTTCTTAATCTGTTTGTACCTAAGGAAACGGGGGTAAAACCATTGTCAAATGCTAACTGTGTTTCTTTTGGGGTAAAATCTCCCTCTGGTCCTATTAGTATCAATTGATTTTTTGAAGAATCTGTGATGCTAGAAAAATCTTTTTTTTCAAACTCGCCACAATAAGCAATTGTTTTTAAACCTTCTGTTTTTTGTTTTATAAAAGCATCTACTTTTATCGGAGTATGTATTGTTGGAATCCATACTCCGTGAGATTGCTTTAGTGCCGATATAGCTACTTTTTGCCAACGAGCTTCGTTAAATTTTTTTCTTTCAGAATTTTTACAAATGAGTGGAATAAAATCAGTCAAGCCTATTTCTATAGCTTTTTCTAAAAACCATTCTATTCTATCGTTGCTTTTGGTTGGTGCTATGGCTACGGCTATTTTTGAGGGTTTGTTGTTTTGTTGTTTTTGCTTTACTATTTCTACTTCGCAACGTTTGGGGTGGTCGAATATGATTTCGGCAATAGCTTCTAGCCCTTTTCCATTGACCAAGCGGATTAATGTTCCTGCTTTTAATCGCAATACTTTTACAGCGTGTTTAGATTCTACCTCTGGTAGAGTTACTGCTTTTTCAATGTTTTCGATATAGAATGTATGCATACTTATTTGTTCTTATTTTATTAAGACTCCTCTTTTTCCTAAAATATGAACGGTTGTTAGGTGTTCTTCTTTTATAGAACCTGCTACAAAGACAAATTTCTTGTCGTGTATTACTCCATTTATATAAAAAGTTAAAAAATATTCATTTGATAGTGCAAAAACTTCTTCTACAATAGGCTCTATAATTTTACCTGTTTGTGGTGGTATATCTTTTAAAAAATAATTGACTTGAGCAGTTCTTTTTCGTTCGTTATTAATTAATCCGTAACCTTTTGAAGATACAAAGGTATTGACTAAAACGTCTTTATCTTTTAGATTTAATAAATAGACGTTCCAAACGTATTTTTGTGTTGCTATGTCTTTTTCCCTAACGATTGCTATTCCTACGTCGGTTACTTCAGGTATATTAATGTCTTTTTTCATTGGTAAACAAATTCAAATACAGTGGCTAAATGTTTTTTTAATTTGCCTTTTACTTCGTCTATATCTATTTCTTTTCCTAGCTCTTTTTGAATAGAGGTAACTGCCTTGTCGGTAATTCCACAAGGGATAATATTGTTGAAGTAATCTAAATCTGTATTTACATTGAGAGCGAATCCATGTAAGGTAACCCAACGGCTTGTTTTTACTCCAAGGGCACATATTTTTCGAGCGGTTGGTAGGTCTTCGTCTATCCAAACGCCTGTTTGTCCTTTTACTCTACCTCCAACAATATTATATTCTGCCAATGTACGTATCACAGCTTCTTCTAAGTAACGAAGGTACTGATGTATGTCTGTAAAAAAGTGATCTAAATCTAAAATTGGGTAACCTACTAATTGTCCAGGTCCATGGTAGGTGATGTCTCCACCTCGGTTGATTTTATAATATGTTGCTCCTTTTTGTTTGAGAACTGCTTCGCCTATCAATAAATTGTCTTCTGAGCCACTTTTTCCTAAGGTATAAACGTGTGGGTGTTCGCAAAAGAACAAATAGTTTTGGGTTGTTTCTAACTTGCTTTGGTCTGTTTGTTTTCTGTTTTTAATTTTTAGGTTAACGGTATTGTCAAAATAGTTGGTTTGATAATCCCAAGCTTCTTTATAGTCAATAAGACCTAAATCTTTAAAAATAACGTTTTTGTTTTGCATTAAATTTTGTTTCAATTGCTAAAATTAAATTCCTTTTATTTTGCGTAAGGGGTAGTAGCGGCATCCTTTTTTGTTTTTTTACAAAAAAGATATAGCGGATGACCCGACCTGAAAGGTTACGCCCTAAACGTTTTAAGACAATTTACTTAGCTCTCCTTTTAAATGATTAATCACTTTTATTTCGATAGGGTCAACGCTTCTAACTTCTGCCAAGAAAATAGATATCCAATCGCCAAGCATTATTAAATATAGTGATTTTTCGACAGCGTCATTTCCTTTTGACCAAACTTCAAAATGGGTGTTTGTGTATTTTTCGATAACTTCTTTGGATATTTCCATTCTGCGTTGAGTACGACTATAATCGGAGTCGTTTCTAAACAAAATAACGGCATATTCGTCTTTTCCGCCTGCCCAACCAACTAATTCGTTGTGGTTCATTTCGGGTAAATAATGATGCCATGCTAGCACTTTTGCGTTCTCGTTTAATTGTTGTCTTAGCCTTACAGAAACTCCTTCGTACCCTTCTTCAGAATAGATTACGGCTGTTTTTCCCTTCAATCCTTTTGCTATTTTTAAAGCTTCTTCTTTTATTGAGTTAATGTTTGAATCTATTGTTTCAATGGCATTAGCTATTGATTTCTTGAAAGAATCTCCAATAAAACCGTAGTGATTTAAGATATAAAATTGTTGGGTTAATGAATAAGTTAGCATTGCTCTTGGAGAATGACAAGCGGGTAAAACAATATGATTGTAGTTGTTCTCTGTTGCTATTTCTAACACTTTTCCTCCTGATGTAATGCAGGCAATTTCGGCTCCTCTTTTTTGAGCAATTTCCATTGCTTCTAAAGTTTCTTCTGTATTTCCTGAAAAACTACTGACAATAACCAATGTTTTTTCATTTACAAAAGCGGGTAAGGTATATCCATTATTTATAACAATGGGAACTTTTATTTCATCTTTTACGAGTTGAGCAACTATTTTACCTCCTATTCCTGAGCCTCCTAAACCTGTAATTACAATGTTTTGAAATTCTTTTTTTGAGTGAGTTAAATTAGCGTTGTCTCCTATTTTTATAGCGTCTGCCAATTGTCCTGTAAACTGAGAGATTAATTCCTTCATCTGTTATAATTCTTTTTATTGAAAATAAATATACCACGAAAATACAAAAAAAAGTGAGCTTATAAAATTTCTTTAGCCAATAAGATTGTCATAAAATAGTAAACGTTAACTTCCTTCGTGTAAATTGAACTCATTTAGGGTGCTGAAATTGATTACTTTTGCTGTTCGTCCTATTTTACTTGAAAAAACAGTTGTAAAAATTTGACTAGCTGAAAAACTAGTGATAATCAATGTGAGTTATTACCTGTTATTTATAGCTTTCATGTACTTTATTTACAAACAAATAGTAGTTACTTTTTGTGTTGGAAAGTAAGCTATAATTTACCAAAAAACTCAATCAATAATTTGCTATAATCTGTAAATTCGGTCAATGGTAACGTTTCTGCTTTATCAAATACATCGTGGTAGGCTTTTATACCTCCTAGGGTGTAAATAAAAAAGGCAGGAACTCCCTTTTGAGTAAACCAATAATGATCTGAATTAGCAGCTGGTCCTCTCAATTTTACTTTTTCTAAATAGTCTTTCTTTAAATTTATTTTACCTAATTTTTTAAATTCTTTTTTGTGTAAAGTAGCATTTACAACTGTAATTCCTTCGTCGCCAGTACCTGCTAAATCCAAGTTAGTTAAAAATTTAATTTTTTCTAATGGAAATAATGGATGTTCAGTATAATACTTAGAACCCAAAATTCCAGCTTCTTCAGCCCCAAAAGACATAAAAACAATATTGTATTTTGGTTTGTGAGTAGTATAATATTTAGCTAAATAAAGTAGCATTGCTGTACCACTTGCATTATCGTTAGCTCCAGGAAAATAAGTATTTTTCCCCATCATTCCCAAGTGGTCGTAATGGGCAGAAATAACTAAATATTTTTTTTTGCATCGTCCTTCTACATATCCTATTACGTTGGAAGAGGTATAATTTTCTTTAAATTTATTTTCAATATTTAATTCAATATTTTTGTTGATTTATTAATGTTTTTTCTTAAAATAGAAAGAATGGCATTTTTAGCATTTTGATGTCCAACTGACCAAGTAAATTTTTTATCTTCCAAAGTAATAACGGGAGCTAAAGACGATAGATAATACTTAAATTCTTGAAACAAAGCAAGTGTATCTTTATTATGAATACCTTTATTGTCTAAAACAAAAGCAGTAGAACTACCAATACGCATAGCTTTCATTTCTTCTATTATATTAGGAAAATTAGTACTATCAATCCACAGAAGGTTGTAAGTTCCTTTAGAACTTCCAGAAATAGGTTCTACTATAAAATCTTTTCCAGTTTCCATTTTTGTACCATCAATAGATAAATCAACTACGGTAGGAAAAGTATTTACGTTTATATTAAAATATTGTTGATACTTATTATTAAAAGCCTTTAGCCCATATTCTTTAAACTTACTTTCAATGTAATTAGCCGTTTTTTGACTGCCATTATTTACATATCCTCTACCATAAAAATCGGGAGAAGCCAGTGTTTTCACTATTTTTTTTCCAAAGTCTTGTGGCGTTTGTGCAACGCAAGTTATTCCTAGTATTAAGAATGAGATTAAGAATGTAATTTTATTTTGTAACATAATTTTAAGTATATTCGTACCAAAGTTAAACAACTCTTATGGACAATAGAGCCCTTTTGAATAAATTTTATACAGCTTTTCAAAATAGAGATGCTCAAGCAATGAATTCTTGCTATCATAAAAATATTGTTTTTAAAGATCCAGCTTTTGGAATTTTAAAAGGTAATAAAGCAAAAGCGATGTGGGAAATGCTTTGTACAACAGGAAAAGATTTAGAAATAAAGTTTTCAGATATAGAAGTGATAGACAATAATGGAAAAGTAAATTGGGAAGCCGATTATACGTTTTCGGCAACAAAAAAAAAGGTACACAATGTTGTTTACGCCGAATTTATTTTTAAAGATGGTAAAATAATTGAACACATAGATACGTTTTGTTTTCATAATTGGTCAAGCCAAGCTTTTGGTTTTATTGGTAAATTGTTTGGAAAATCAGCTTTTTTTCAACGTCAGTTTCAACAAAGAGCCAATCGATTATTAGATGAATACATAGAAAAAAATGGAAAATAAAATATTAAAATCAACCTATCAAGTTAGGTTTCAAGATTCAGACCCCTTTCAACATTTAAACAACGCCCGTTATTTAGATTATTTTGTAAATGCTCGTGAAGATCAATTCGAACAATCATTTGGAATAAAATCGGGAGAAATGGCAATGAAAGAAAAAATAGGATGGGTAGTTACCACTAATCTTGTTTCTTATTTAGTCCCTGCCAATGTAAATGAAGATATTTTAATAGAGTCTAGGGTATTAGATTTTGGAAACAAACATCTAAAAATTGAAATGAAAATGTGGGACATTAATCGTACACACTTAAAAGCATTGAATTGGGTAAGTCTTGTTCATTTCGATATTAAAACAGGAAGACCAACCAATCGTTCTGAAAAATTAATGGAAATTTTTAAAAATATTTTATTTCCAATTGATACAACATCTTTTGATGAAAGAACTGCTTATTATTCTAAATTAAATAAAGATTTTTTTAAATCATTAAAAAAATAATTATGTCTTTATTTACTACTTTTTCAAGTTATAATTTGCAACAATTAATAGTAATATTAGAAAGTAAAGAAGATTATACGCCTAAAGCAAAAGAAGCTGCTCTAGCTGTTGTAAAATCTCAAACAATTACAACAGAAGAATTAAAATATGAAGCATTTAAGTTTTGGGAACAAAAGTTAGATAGTAATATAAAAGAATTATTACTTTCCAAACAAATACCTTCAAGTACGATACTTTCTGAAGAAGAAATAAGAGAAATTTTTAAAAAAGCATTCGATAATTGGAAAGAAAATCAAAAAACATTTGAAGTCGATACAACCAAATATTGGTTTGTTTAGTTATTATTATTACATGAGAATATTTTTTATCATATTATTTTTTATCCTAATTTCAATTGTAAAAGCTCAAACAATTACAATAGAATTTACAAACATTAGAAGTTCTAAAGGTCAACTATTGCTTGGTGTCTATGATAATGGAGAAGATTATAAAGAGAAAATAGCCATAAAAAAACAAACTGTTTATAAAACAAACCTTAAAGAAGGGAAACTAACCACAACCATTACGGGACTTAAACCAGGAACGTATGGAATAGCACTTTTAGATGACGAAGACTATGATAGGAAAATGGCTTTTCGGTTTTTTTTGCCCCACGAAGGATTTGCTTTTTCTAACTATTATCATACTGGATTTACCAGACCTGTTTACGACGATTTTAAATTTCAATTGGGAAATGAAGATAAAAAAATTGTCATGAAATTAAGGTATTTGTAACTAAATGAATATGAAGTTTATTTATTTAATATTATTTATTTTTATTTGTCCGCTTTGTAATGCTCAGCATATATGGTTAGAAATATCAGGTTTAAAAAATAATAAAGGTCAAATTCTTCTTGGAGTCTATACTAATCAAGAAAATTACGATAAAAAAAAGCCTATTATTTGGAAAGCTGTTTCTAAAGAAAAAGTATTGAATGGACAGTTAGGAAT
>CAMZKF010000102.1 GCA_947311095.1 uncultured Flavobacteriales bacterium | reverse complement strand
GGAGGAATCCCCTCTTATAGCCCCGTAACCGATAAAGTTCAACTTTTCATTCGATAGTCAAAATTTACCCTTTTATTTAAAGTTTTTAACTAACGTACCCAATAAAACCAAAGTATAATGGCGATTATTGTGTGTATAAGCGAAAGACCTATTAATTCCTGCCCAACCGAAGATAATGAAAATAATATATATGCTCTGTTCCTAATCCTAACATAAATACCCTTTTTTTGTTCGATACAAAATTCAGAATATTTTTAGAGCCTCACAATATGAGCTTCTCCGTAAGCTTACGTATTGCTATTATTATTCGTGCTTCACGTGACTTGACTCATATTTTAAATAGTAAGAGCATAAAAAAAGGGATTATAGTTATATGAAAACTATAATCCCCTTTGAAAAAGGTACATTTATTTTTGAATAACAAGAGGAATATTATTAGAAATAGTCTTAGAATCACTAATTATTCTTATTGTATAAATCCCATTGTTTAAATCTTCTGTTGACACATCAAAAGTATTATTCCCTTCAATAGCATTTACAGCTTTCTTTTTCACAATTTGTCCTAAATTATTGTAAAACAGAATAGCTATATTTGAACCTGAATTATTCAAATAGAAATCAATATAAACAGAGTTGTTAGCTGGGTTTGGATAAACTTTACTAATGTTTTCTTTTTTAAATTCAACAGTTCTAGGTCCATATTCTTTGGTTGCTCCATCTAAATCAAATTGAATTAATTTGTAATAAGATGTTCCTGTCATAGGGGTGTTATCATTTAGACCGTACTTTATTTCATTGTTACTATTTCCGGCCGCTAAAACTTTACCTACATAAGTCCAATCTTCTGTGTCTTTACTTTTCCAAACTTCAAAATAGCTACTGTTAATTTCAGAAGCAGTTGACCAATTTATTGCAACGCTATTGTTAAACGGTTTAGCATCAAAACTTAATAATTCCACAGGAAGTGGAACTCCGTATTGAGGGTGAATAATGAAATGAGAAAAACTACTAACTTGAAATTCTAAATAGTAAACATTAGACGATGTTGTTACAGATGCTGGAGCTGTTCCTCTTCCTGTAATAGTCATTAAAGATGCTGTCCCTGTAAAATCCATGCTATTATTACTATATTTTGTAACATCTAAATCATTAATGGTCAATGGTTGCCCGTACGCCGTTGCTAAGGCATTTAGTTCTCCTTGCGTAAAGTACAATCTTATTGTCGCTAATTCTTGATTCGTTGGACTTATTCCAAATCTACGCTGTAGGTATGGGAAACTAAAGTGAGGAGGTACATTAAAGGTTTGAACAACAGGGTCAATAGTTACTTTTACCAAGATGTTGCCAAGTCCAATTCCTGCTGCGTCATCTTTTATAGAAGCTATTAATCTTTCAGGAGCAAATAACTCATCTTGGAAATGAACTAAAGTATTATCATTGTTTAAAAAACAACTTTTACGGTCTCCACTAAAAGCGATATCGGCAACAGCAGGCACATCGTAAAGATTATTTGCGTCTATGATTGTTCCTGAGGCAGCTACTCCACAATTATCAGCTTTGAAACCTGTAACAGTATAAGTCTTGTCTGAATAATGAGACGCAGGAATAGTTAGGGTAGTTGCAGAATTTGGGAGTGTAATTGTGTTTGTAGCTCCTCCATTTATATTATAATCTATTATATAAGGTCCTGTTCCTACTAAATTCCAAGTTAAATCTACTTTAGAACCAGGGCAGACTACTACATCTGAATTCGCTTCTATTGTAGAAGAGAAAACTAAAGGTCTTGTAAAGTCCCAAATTCCAGCAGCTGAAATATTATTACTGTTAATACCTGTGAAAAAACTAAAAGATGCATCGTCAGAACTAGCAATGTTATCTTCAACTGAAATATAGTCAAAGCAGAACGAAAGCATTGAACCTCCTGTATTTAATTTATGAAAGGTAGCAGCTGTTCCGGTTGTTAATGATTTTATTGCAATTTCTTGTCCTGGACTTCCTGTAGAAAGTAAAATTCCATTTGGAGCATTTAATGTCTGTACGGAGTTTCCTTCTAATTTATAAACGTTTCCTGCTGTAAATTCTAGCGTGTCATAAAAATGATTTCCATAGATTCTAGCACTACAATCAAATTTCATATATTCTGTATTCAACCTATTTGCAATAATCATAGGAGAGGTGTTGACTACTGAACTAGTACTTTTAAAATTAATATGATTAAAGTTTAAAGCACTTGAATATAAGATTGGGTTAAGGCTACTGTTAAAATTAATTGTAGAGGTGCCAGGGTTAAATGTTAAGTTTGTTGTTGTTTTTGTATTCCAAGTGTAAATATTTGCAGGGTCTCCAGAGTTTTGAAAATTTCCATTCCCAGCTAACTCAATATTCGAAGAACCTAAATTAATTGTTCTTGTCGCAGTGTTCGAAGAGTGAAACCTTCTTGCTTCAATTGTTTGTCCATTTGTATTCAACGTTCCTCCATCGACATGCAAATCTTTTGTAGTAGCTAATTTGTTATTCATTATAGTCCAAGCTCCCGATTGATTTACAAAAGTGATATCTCCTCCAAAAGTAGTTCCTCCAAAATCAATTGTTTTACCAACTGTATTAGAAATAAAATCTAAGTTACCTGTAAAGTTATTGGTTGCCATTGTTCCATCAGATAGCGCATTTCCATTAATCATTAAGCGTCCGTTATTTGTTAGGTTTACATTGGTAGCAGTGGCTGTTATGTTATTACAGCTAATAGTAGAATTAATTGCAATGTTAGATGTTACTCCACTAAAACTTTTATTGTCAAATACAACATTGTCATAAGGACCAGGGATACAAGCAGAACTACCGTCTATGTCAGCAGGGTTAGTTGTCCAATGGCCACTAGTGTTCCATGGGTTGCTATATATTGTTCCGCCACTTCCGTTTAAAGCTCTCCAATAATAAGTGTAAACAGATGGGGGAGGGTTAAAAGTCCAATTGGTATTTCCTCCAATATCTGAGCAATTATTTACCGTATGAGGGTTTATTGAATTTGAATTTCCAATTAAACTAAAACCAAAATTTAGAGGTCCTTGTAAATCAGTTGTGAATGGATTCCCATTAACTCCTTTTATTGTTATAGGTGATGAAAAACAGGCAGCAACTGAATTTGTAGTTCCTGTTACTGTTAAGTTATTGTTTAATCCAAATTCGTATGTTTTTCCACTAGCAAGAGTTAAATCTCCATTTACAGTTACTGATCTAACATTACCATCAGTCGTTCCTGTCCCATAGTCTGCATAAAATCGAGCCGAACCATTTAAGGTCACATCTCCATCAAAAGTTACATTTCTATTTTTTAAATGATCTTGAAATATTAGTTTTGAGGTTGAGTTTTGCATTGTAAAATTAGGTAAATGTGTATGTCCTCCCCAACCTTGAATTCGAATGTCTGGATTGGTTGATGTAAAAATCACATTAGAATTAGCATTGTAAGTCACATTTGTTTGACTTCCTGCGTGATACCAAGGAGTGCTATTACTTAATGTGATCAATGAGTTGGAAAAATTAGTAGCTCCACCTCCTCTAAAGTACATTCTCCAACCTGTTAAATTAAATCCACCTGAATTAAAGGAATTATGTTGGAAGATGTACATATAATCAAAATTTAAATGGTCCAATAAAGTGTATTGAGAACGATCTCTCCAATAAATCCAATGAAAGTTTTTTCCTGCACTAAATACGGTGTTTGAGTTACTTCCATACATGTTAAAAGTAGAAGTCGTTGTAAAATTAATATCTGCGTCTAATTGCATATTTCCATATATGTTCATTGCAGAGCCTCCCGAAAATGTAGTTGGAGCAGTTATGGTCCAAGTCATATTGTTACATTTTGCAGTCGCATTTATTCTACATGTTTTACCATTTGCCATTGGTGTAAAAAACACATTATCGGTTTGCAAAGGAGGGCAATCAGCTAATGTTAATAAAGGTACTCCTGTCGAAGATGTTGACCAGTTTCTAGGCTCTGTCCATCGGTCGTTAATATTTCCAACCCAATACAAATCTCTAGCGGGAACAGGAATAACATTCCAACCTGTTGTATTTCCACTAGCAAAACCAGTTATATTATGACTTCCTGTACCGTCATTACATCTTAAATTTTCTAATATAAAACCAACCATTGGGTCAGCACTAACTACTGTAGGCATTGTTAATACTCTATTGTATTCACTTCTAAATTTTGTAGGATTACAAGGGTCTCCAGAAACAATTAAATCGGTATTAACCGTTTGGTGATAAAAGAAGTTATGCTCCCGTCCAACGCTATTAATTTTCATTACATTTACATTGTGTTCGTGATGAAAATAAAAATAACCATTAGTCTCTAACGTATCAATAACACAAGGATTACTACCAGAGTGATCGTATAATCGACCGCTACCGGTGTGGTTTATAACGTTGTAATTCAAAGCTCCTAAATGAATAAATGGGTTTGTTGCAGTAAAAATAATTTTAGAAGTTCCTGAGTTAAAAGCTGTATTTGTCATTGTAGAATTATACGATTCCCAAGCTCCTGGTGTTTGCCATGTATTGTATGGGTTGTATCTATTCTGACCACTACTTGTACCACTTATTGTTATGGTTGAAGAATTTAAATCCAAAATTCGATTAGTTGCTGTAGAAGTTCCGCTTATGTGAGAACTAAAAGTAACCAAATTCATATCGTGAACGCTACTTCCGTCTGAGGTGTTAAATTCTCCAAAAAGGAATAAAAAGCACCCAGCATTTAAATCATCTTGAAGTTTCCATTCTCCTCCAACTCCGTCAATTACAACACTCCCAAGTGTATGCCTGCGGTTTCTATTGTGTTTCCTGTATTTGTTGATTTAAAAAACAATTCAGGTCCAGAATAATAACCTCCAACGGTATTCCAATTTATATTTGGCTGTAATAAAAAGTTTCCGTAAACCTCTAAAAACCCAGGGTTATTTAAAGAAAAAGTAGGAGTGTTAGCTAAGGCATTAATAGAAGAACCAATAAAAAAATTATTACATCTCGCTTGTGTATTTATTGTTATTGTAGCAGCTCCACTTCCGCTAAAGAAAGAGCCAGACGTAAAAAACACATTGTCAATAGAACGAGGTGCTTGACAAGGCTCTACACCTCCTGTATGTCCAACTCTCCAAGAACAAGGGGAGGCCCAGTCTCCATTATTATTAGCGTCTGTTCCTACCCAGTAAAGGTTTAAGCTTGTTCCGCTTCCGTTACATCCAGAACTCGGACCTGCAGGACATTGAGCTACTGAAACTGTCGCTATAAAAGCAAAAATAAAACTGAGTAATGTTTTTAATAAATTATTCATAAGTATATTGTTTGATAAACAACATAATGTTGTAATTTAGCAAAGGTATTTTTTTTTGTAAAGTATTACATTCTTTTGGTTAAAAGACTGTTAATTAGTGTTTAATACAGAATGAAAAAGGCTAAAATGTTTAGTTTTAGCCTTTTTATAAACTTAAAATGTGATATTTTGTAATTTGTTAAAATGCAGATTTTATAGCATCTACAAAGTTTAATTCTTCCCAAGGAAATAATTTAACGTCCATTGTAACGACTTTACCTTCTGGACTTTTAAACGTTTTAGAAACGGTTTTAGTTTCCCTTCCCATGTGTCCGTAAGCTGCTGTTTCAGAATAAATAGGTGTTCTTAAATTAAATCGAGTTTCTATGGCGTAAGGACGCATGTCAAATATTTTAGCTAGTTTTTCAGCAATTTCACCGTCTTTTAAATCTACTTTAGAAGTTCCATAAGTGTCAACAAATAAACCTACAGGTTCTGCAACTCCAATTGCATAAGCCACTTGAACCAACATCTCGTCTGCTATACCAGCAGCAACGGCATTTTTAGCAATGTGTCTTGTTGCATAGGCTCCAGACCTATCTACTTTACTAGGGTCTTTCCCCGAAAATGCACCACCTCCGTGAGCACCTTTTCCTCCGTAAGTATCTACTATAATTTTTCTCCCTGTCAATCCTGTATCTCCGTGAGGTCCTCCTATTACAAAAATTCCTGTTGGATTAATGTGGTATTTGATAGAGTCGTTAAACAAATCTTGAATACTCTCTGGAAATAAAGCTTTTACTCTAGGTATTAAAAGATTGATGATGTCAGCTTTTATTTTTACTAACATGTTTTCTTCAGTGTCAAAATCATCATGCTGAGTAGAAACTACTATTGCATCTATTCTTGAAGGCTTATTATCGTCGTTATATTCAATTGTAACTTGTGCTTTAGCATCTGGTCTTAAATAAGGAATGTCTTTTCCTTCTCTTCTCATTTCTGCTAATACTTTTAACAACATGTGAGAGATTTCTAACGCTAAAGGCATGTAAGTCTCGGTTTCGTTAGTAGCATAGCCAAACATCATTCCTTGATCTCCTGCTCCTTGATCTTCTTTGTTTGCTCTTTCTACCCCCTGATTAATATCCTCCGATTGTTCATGTATTGCAGAAAAAACACCGCAAGAATTACCGTCGAACATATACTCACTTTTAGTATATCCAATCTTGTTAATTACTTTTCTTGCAATTGATTGCACATCCAAATAAGCTTTAGATTTTACTTCTCCTGCCAAAACGACTTGACCTGTTGTAACCAATGTTTCACAGGCTACTTTTGAGTCTGCATCAAATGCTAAAAAATTATCAATTAATGCGTCAGATATTTGATCTGCTACTTTATCTGGATGTCCTTCCGAAACAGACTCCGATGTAAATAAATAAGACATTTTGTTCTTTTTTTTTATGTAAATATATATGGTTTGACAGTTTGCAAATCTAGAAAAAGATAGTTTTAGCATTTTTTTCGAGTGGTTGCAAGCAGCCAAATTTTTCCACCTCTAATTATTAATTCTTTGCAAAATTACAAAAAAAATAACTTTTAAGCGTATTATCTCCCTAAAAAATTAATTTTAGAAGAGGAGTTTTTGTTACCTTAGGAATTTAAGAGCTTGTTTTTATTATTTAGGGTTCGCTAAAAAAGTCAAAATATAGCCTAGTTTCAATTCAAAAAAGATATTTTCTTACTATATTAGAGTCTTAAAAGCGGACTTAAATGTAATAAAATTGAATAAATCGTTTATGTTCTTGAAAAAAGAAAATAAATATTTTATAGCAGGAGAATAAATTAAAGTAAACAAAAAAAAGCCTATGAATAAATTTCAAAGGCTTTTTTTGTTTATTTTTAGTTAAATTTAAAATTTCATTCCAATTGATAAAAAAGAACGAAGCCCAGGAGCAGCAAAAGGAATACTAGCTTTTAAAGATTTATCACTTCCAACCACAGTTGTTTTAGGACTTCCAAAAGGAAAATCAGTTAAACCTTGATTGATGCTTTCTTGAACATCCCTAGCATATTTAGAGTATTCGATAGGAACATCTCCTAATATTGATAATTCTCCAGAAGCTTTAAATACATTGTATCCAAAACCAACAAATCCCCAATCAATAATAAAACGGTCAGCTATAAGCCATTGAACCCCTAATTGAAGTCCTCCTCCAAGTTGTTTTAGTTTATAATCTATGTTTGATGTGATGTCAATTTCTTTATTTACATGGTCAACGTCTGCATAATAATCTGCATTTGGATCTAACGAATTGTATTCGTCGTCAGAAAGAGCATAAGTACTGGTTTGAGCAGTTCCTAATTTGTAGCTACTATATTTTAAATAACCTCCAATATAAAAACCTTTACCGTTTCCTTTAGGGTAAAATCTAAATTCAGGAGTAACCATCAAACCAGAGAAATTATTTTTAATTTCATCAGTGTTTACATAATTAGCCGCAGTATCTTCTGCTGGAGAATAAAAAGGGATTTCTCTAGGAATAAAGACACCAACATTAATTCCAGCTGTTATTTTGTCTCCTATATTTCTTTCGTAAGCTATATTTCCAGCTCCATAGAAAAGACTTTCTAAGTGTAGTTTTATCGCATTGTTTTGTGCTGATAAAGGATTAGCAGCAGCAAAAGCTAATGCTAAAATTGTGATGATTTTTTTCATGATTCTTATGTTTTATTTACAAAAATAACAAATATTCAATATGAAACACAAGTTTATTTGCTGTTTTATTCAGAAAAATGGATTGTTTAGTTTTTCGTATCCTACTGTTGTGCTAGCTCCATGTCCGCAATAAACCGTAAAATCGTTAGGTAAAGTAAACAGTTTAGTTTTAATACTATTGAGTAGTTGTTCGTGATTTCCTCCAGGTAAATCTGTTCTTCCTATACTTCCTTGAAATAGACAGTCGCCGTTAATTACAAATTTATCAGCATGACTTATAAAAGCAATATGACCAGGAGCATGACCGGGGACAAATACCACGTCTAAAAAAGAATTTCCAACAGCAATTTGGTCTCCTTCTGCTATAAAACTGGTAGGGTTTGGAGATTCTTCTACGTTTGGGATTCCGTATTTTCCAGCTGTGTAATTCAGTAGTTGCAAGGTCTGTAAATCTTCTTTATGAATGGAAAGTCCCACATTAAATGTTTTCATTATATACTTATTGCCAAATACATGGTCTAAATGACTGTGGGTACTAATTATACCTTTTAGGTTTAGCCCTTTGTTTTCTATTTGTTTTTTGAAATTTAATTTCTCAAGGTCGGTATAACAACCTGGATCTACAACTAAAGCTTCTTTAGTTTCGTCGTAAATAAGGAAGGTATTTTCTTGAAAAGGATTGAATGTATGTTGCTCAACTGTAATCATAAGTTATAAATTTTCGACTAATTTACTATTTTCAGACGATTTTAGCTATCTTTACGTTTCGATTAAAACATTTTGTGTATAAAATTATAATAAATATATCTTTATTGGCCTTGTTTTTCTTCTTTTTACTAGGGAGTTATAAAGGACAGTTTTACTCAGGGTCTAATCAACCGTTTGGTCAAAATAGAGTGCAGTACAATTCTTTTTTGTGGCAACGCTATAATTTCGAAGAATTTGAAATCTATTTTACTGCTAGTGGGAAAACAAATGCGATATACGCTGCAAAATCAGCTCATAAATATTTAACCGAAATAGAAAAAAAATTAGAAATCGATTTAAACGATAAATTGCAAATTGTAGTTTACAATACATTGTCTGAATTTAGACAGAGCAATATAGGTCTAACGAATAATGCAAATTCTAACATAGGTGGGATTACACAGGTTTCGGGCGATAAAATATTTGTTTATTACGATGGTGTTCACGAACATTTTGACGAACAAATAAAAAAAGGAATAGCAGAAATAGCATTAAATAAAATATTATTTGGAAGTAACTGGAAAGAAGCAATTAAAAGCTCTACCATGATTTCTTTTCCTAATTGGTTTAAAAATGGATTGTTAGCATACTTAAAGCAAGATTGGAACACCGATATAGACAACCGAGTTAAAGATGCTGTATTTAGCGATAAATTAAAAAATTTGAATTGGCTAGAAGGTGAAGATGCTGAGTTAGCAGGAATTGCTTTGTGGAATTATATAGGGATAGTTTATGGTGAAAAAATGATTCCCAATATTGTTTATTTAACTCGAATTAGTAGGAATGTTGAAAGTGGATTTCTGTATGCTATTGGTACAAATTTGAATAATATTTCATCTAATTTCGTTCATTTTTATAAAGAAAAATACAAAGAAGATAATTTGAGTAAAGAAGAGCTAAAGATAGAACCTCTTGCCATAAAAACAAAAAGTAGATACACTAAATACAAGCAATTTAAAGTCAGCCCCGATGGTAAATACGCCTCTTTTGTGACTTACGAATTAGGACAATATAAGGTATGGATTCAGGATTTGGAAAAAAATAAAATAAGAAAAATAGCAAAAGGAAGTTATCGATTAGACAGAATTCCCGATTATACTTACCCTGTAACGGTATGGCATCCAAGTAGTAGTGTTTTTGTATATAATGAAGAAAAAAAAGGAGACTTAAGACTTAACTTATACGATGTAAATTCGAAGAAAACAGATAGTAGAAATATCTTAAGGTTACAAAAAATATTGTATATGAATTACAATTCTAATGGAAGTAAAATTGTTTTTTCTGCGGTTTTAAATGGACAAACAGATTTATTCGTTTACAATCCAATTGGAAATAGTCAAAAGCAAATTACAAACGATATTTTTGATGATTTGTATCCTGACTTTGTAAACAATGACAGTCAAATTATTTTTGTTTCAAACAGGAATAATGACACGCTAAAAAAAGAAAAAAAAATAGCGATAGATTTACATAATTACGATACCGATGTTTACATTGTCGATATAAAAAACCCAAAAATACGATTACAACGAATTACCAAAACTCCGAAGATTAAAGAGTCATACCCTACTGAATATAGCAAAGGAAATTATACTTATTTGTCAAATAAAAATGGAATAGTCAATCGATATAAAGCTTATTATGACAGCACTATAAGTAGCATAGATACAACGGTTCATTATCGCTATTTTTCTATTTCTAAGCAATTGACAAATTTAGATCGAAATATATTAGCATTTAATCAAAGTAAAAAAAATAAAAACTATACCTATACTATTTTTAAAGACAACAACTATTATTTTTATAAAGACGATTTTAATAATGACGAAGCAATTGACGAGGACAATGTCAAAAGTACTTTATTTATGAAAGGAATATTAATGTTAAATGAGCAATCAACGCCGAAACCCAACTCAACCGAAACCGAATTTAATAGCAATCCAAATGAAATAGACATTAATAACTATCAATTTGAAGAAGATGCAAGTTCCGAAACAGAAGAAGAAATTGTAAAATTTGAAGAGGATAAAACAGAAATAAAAAGCAATCCTATTGTTCTTACAACAAAAGGAGATACGGTTGGATTTAAGTTACCTCGTCAAGAATTATATGAAACCAACTTTACCATTAACCAAATAGTTTCTCAAATAGACAATGCTTTTCTTTCTCCATCTTATCAACGGTTTAATGCTAGCGAAGGTTATAAAAATTCAGGACTTAATGAGCTAATTCAAGTAGGAGCTACGGATCTATTTGAAGACTATCGCTTGTTAGGAGGTTTTAAAATTCCGGTAAATCTTTCTAATACAGAGTATTTAATTTCTTTCGAAAATCTTAAAAATAGATTAGATAAAAAATATTTAGCTTCAAGAAGGTCTTTTAAAGAAGTGAATAAATATCAAATTATAAAAAAACAAACCTATACGCTTAAAGAAGCTTTAAAATATCCGTTTAATGAAGTGTCTAGTGCTAGATTGACAACAGGTCTTCGATATGATAGAAAAGTAAGGTTAAGTACAGAAGATGTTAGTTTAAAAACACCAACTAGACAGGACTTTTTTGGAAGTTTAAAGCTAGAATATATTTATGACCATACTCGAAACAAGGGGATAAATATATTAGACGGAACACGACTTAAACTGTGGGGAGAATTTAGCCATCAATTAAACAAAAATAAAACCGATTTTTTTGTGCTGGGAGCAGACATTAGGCATTATCAAAAAATACATAGAACTTTTGTTTGGGCAAGCCGTATTGCTACAAGTACTTCTTTTGGAAATCAAAAACTTATCTATTATTTGGGAGGGGTAGATAATTGGTTGTTCTCTAAATTTGACAATTCTGTTGTCCCTTCATATACTCAAGGTTATGAATTTCAAACCATAGCGACTCCAATGAGAGGCTTTTTTCAAAATGCGAGAAACGGAAACTCGTTTGCTGTAATCAACAACGAACTTCGGTTTCCTGTGGTCAAATATTTTTCAAAAAAACCAATTAAGTCCGATTTTTTAGAAAACCTTATGGTTGTAGGATTTGGGGATATAGGAACAGCTTGGACAGGGAAGAATCCTTTTGACAAAGAAAACTCCTTTAATACAACTATTATCACAGGGGCTAATTATGAAATTATTATAAAAAATCAAAAAGAACCAATAGCTTACGGACATGGTTTTGGGGCTAGGTCTAAATTATTTGGCTATTACATTCGTTTTGATGTAGCGTGGGGAATAGACGATCATGTAGTTTTAAAACCTGTTAAATATATATCACTTTCATTAGATTTTTAATATATGGATTTACAAACATTTTTTAGTTTAGTTGTTATAGGGCTTTTAGCAGGAACGCTAAGTGGCTTTATAGGTATTGGAGGTGGTGTGATTATGGTTCCCGCTTTAATTATGGCATTGGGAGTAACGCAACACGAAGCGCAGGGCATAAGTATTACTACTATGCTCTTGCCTATTGGTATTCTTGCGTTTTATAATTATTACCAAAGTGGACAAGTAACCAATCAATATGTCGGTTTTTCGTTTATAGTGGCTGTTGCTTTTGTAGTAGGTGGTTTTTTTGGTTCTAAATTATCTTTAAAATTTAATCCGCAATTGGTAAAATTTATCTTTGGTATTTTGATGCTCATTATTGGTTTTAAAATGGTAGCAGGGGGCTGGGGCTATTTTAAAAAATAAGCTTCAATTATCAGACTATCTTTATTTACAAAGCTTGTTATAATTTTAATTTGGCATTGAACATCAACAAATACAATGTTTAGACGGTTGTTTCTTTTAGTTCTTTTGCAATAATGGTTAGCGCTATTCTTATTTTGTAATAAGGTATCGCTTCTTTACAAAAATCAAAGTATGGTTTTAAAACATTCAAATCTTGAATTTCATTGTAGGCTTTTCTAACTTGCTCTAATTCTTCATTACTAATGTAAGATAGTAAGTTAATGTCTTTACCTTCTAAGTATAATTTAGCTAAATGAGAGAAAATAGTCGCGATATTTAATTCTCTTTCTTGACTAATCTGTTCTGGTGAAATTCCTTGCTGGTAAAAACGGTAAGTAATTTCAAAAGTACTCATTTGACTGTCCTTTAATTTTTTTATTAATTCAATAAAATCTTCTCCGTAACGTTCTAGTTTTACTTGACTTACTCCTTGAATAGCTAGAAATTCGTTATCAGTAACTGGAAGTTCAACAGACATTTCAATTAATGCTGAATCGTGGAAAATAATATAAGCAGGAACACCACTTTCTTTAGCTATTTTAGCTCTAAGTAGTCTTAATTCTTCAAAGTTTTGTTCGTTTTTAGTTAATTTCTTTTTCGCTCGTTTTTCTGTTTTGGCTTTTAAAGGCTTGTCGATAGCTCTTGTTATTTTTACTTTCCTTTTTCTAAAAAGGACTTCGTTTCCAAAGTTTGTAATTTTAAGCCTAAAACTTTCGTCGTAGGCTATTTCTAAAACGCCTATATTTATCAATTGATTGATGTAGTGTTGCCAGTTTTTAAAGCTTATATCGGCTCCAATTCCATAGGTTTTTATATTTTGATAGCCTTTGCTATAAACTTCCTGATTGCTACTTCCTCTAAGAATATTAATAAGCATTGTAACTCCTATTTCTTCATTTGTTCGTCTTACGGCAGAAAGGGCTTTTTGAGCAAGTATAGTCCCGTCTAAAAATTGAGGAGGATTTTTACAAACGTCACAATTTCCACAGTCTTCTTTTAAATCTTCGCCAAAATAGGCTAGTAATATTTTTCTTCGACAAGATGACGCTTCAGCATAGTTCAGCATTCTATGCAGTTTTTCGGTGTAAATAGGAGACTGTTCGCTTCCTGTAGCAAATTTTTTAAGAACCATTAAGTCTCTCAAATTGTAATACATTCGAGTTGTACTTGGTAAACCATCTCTTCCAGCCCGACCAATTTCTTGGTAATATCCTTCAATGTTTTTAGGTAAGTTGTTGTGCATTACCCATCTTACATTTGACTTGTCTATTCCCATTCCAAAAGCGATGGTTGCTGTAATAATAGAAAGGTCGTCGGTAATAAAATCTTCTTGAATACGAGCTCTTTTATCGGCAGAAAGTCCTGCGTGATAAGCTTCGGCTTCGATGTGATTTTTTTTTAATTCCGATGCAATTTCTTCTGTTTGTTTTCTACTCAAACAATAAATAATACCTGATTGATTTGGTCGGTTTTCTATGAATGAAATAATTTCACTAATCTTTTTTTTCTTGGGAACGTTAGCTCTAACTTCTAAACTAAGGTTAGAACGATTAAACGAAGAAATGTAAACCACAGCTTTTCTCATTCCCAGTTGTTTAACAATGTCTTTTCGAGTTGTTTTGTCGGCGGTTGCGGTTAATGCTACAAAAGGAACGTGGCTATATTGTTTTCTAATGTTGCTTAATTGAGCATATTCAGGTCTAAAATCGTGTCCCCACATCGACACACAGTGTGCTTCGTCAATGGCAAACATCGATACTTTTACATCTTTTAGCCATGTATTGGCTATTTTAAAAAGTCTTTCGGGAGAAACATAAAGCAATTTTAAATCTCCATCAATTGCATTTTGAATCACTATTCGTTCCTGCACAGGATCGAGGGAACTGTTAAAATATGCAGCTTTAATACCGTTGGCTCTTAAACTTTCTACTTGGTCTTTCATTAAAGAAATTAGAGGGGAGACAACTACGGCAACACCGTCAAATAGTAGAGCTGGAATTTGAAAACAAATAGATTTACCTCCTCCCGTAGGCATTAAAACTAAAGTATCTTTTTTGTTTAATATATTTGCTATAATTTCTTCCTGTTGCGGTCTGAAAGTAGAATATCCAAAATGTTTTTCTAAAATGTGGTGAGCTTGCTTCAACATTGTATTTAATTTATGACTCGTAAAGTTACTTTTTTTGTTCTAAATCTACCCTAATTATTAAATAATATAGCATCTTTTGTCTTATGTTGTAACTCACAGAAAAGAAAGAAATAAAAAAAACAGAAGATTATATTTGTTTTTAAGTTTTATTTAGAGACAATATCTTTATTGGTACCATTTCTATAATATAAATCGATGGCGACTATAATTGCCGCAAATCCCCAAACGGGAACAGAGGCTTTATCTGTATCGAGGTAATTGTTGAGTATTCCATGTGTAAAATAAGTTACTAAGCCCAACATAACCATCATAACAGTGCGTTTGATAGCTTTGTCTTCTAAGTCTATGTATAATTTAGACCCTGTATAAAAAACACTAATTACAATTAAAAAAATAGAAAGACTTCCAAGAACACCTTCCTCAGCCAAAGGACCTATGTATTCGCTGTGAGCATTGCCTCCTGTTCCAAAATTAGTGCTAATAATAGTTAAATCATTAGGGTTTTGAAAAGGAGCGTATTGAAAAGCATAAACTCCAGGACCCCATCCAAAAATGGGACGTTCACGAAACATTCTAAAAGCAGAATGCCATCTATTAAAACGTTCTAGGTTTGAGGCATCAGAACTAACATTAGACATCGATTCGAGTCGTTCTCCAAAATCTTCCGTGGTGTGTTCTGCATGATTTTTTTGAATCATGTAATTTAATTCGGTAAAATTAACGGTTATAAATGTTCCTAACACAACGCCAATATAAAGGAGGTATTTGAATTTTATTTTGAACACAAAAAGCATATAAACCATAAAAGCTCCTACTACACTAACCCATGCCGCTCGTGTATAGCTATAAAATAAAGCAACTGTAAACACTAACAATATACCCCCAATAATAGTTCTGGAAATAGCACTTTTTTCTTTGTCAAAAAATAAACTTACAACAATAGGATAAAAGAGTGCAATTACCGCTCCGTAAGAAGTGTGATCTTTAAAAAAAGGTGTCATAATCCAATGTCCCACAACCTCGCTAAAACCATAGCTAGCATGACGAATAACGGTAATCAGAAGTACAACAGTGAGGGGGATTAAATAAGCCCAAATAAAAGTTGTAATATTTTTATAATTGTGTTTAAATAGTTGTATTCCAAAGAAATAAACAGGAATAATGAACCACATTCGTGTTAGTAAAAACTTAAACGAAACTAAAGGCATTTCACTTGTAAATGAAGTAACAAAAATCCAGAACAAATGAAAAAGTAAGGCTAAAGTTACAGGGTGTTTCAATAAAGGATTATTAATTGTTTTAGGTGTAGAAATTTGTTTGAATAAATAAATACACATAATTAAAAATAAAATAGGCTCGGTAGGTAGATATAAGCCTACACCTCCAAGATCCATTTGTTCTAAATTGATAGAAAGAGGTGTGCAAAATACAGCAAAAAGGAAGAGCTTATCTAAATTAAAAAAAGTGATATAAACACCAATTAAAATAAAAGGCAATAAGCTCAAAAAATAAAATTCTTTATAAAATAAAAAAGCATTAAGAATTGAGAATAATATCCCAATAATGTAAATCCATTTATGTTTTATAAGCGTCTGCATTTTACTTTTTCTTAAGCTCTTTGACTTTTTCTATAAACAATAAAATAATAAAAGTGAATGTGACTGCTGCAATTGACGATACAACAACAATAAGCCATCGAATAGGGTAAGCTTTTTTCTCCGACGGAGAGGCTGTTTCTACAATAAATTTATGAGAAATATTGGCGTAAGCATCAGTTTCTGCTTGTTCGTATGAAGTTTCCATGGTAGAGATACGCTCAGCTAAAAATTCTACTTTTACTTGAAATGAATGAAGTGTACTCCCGTATTTTTCAGTCATTTCAATTTTTTTAAGGTATTTTTTTTGCATTTCAGCACCTTTAACATTTAACATAGCCTCTGTTAAAGCTAAGTAAGCTTCGTCGGTTACAACTCCAATGCTCGTAAGATTTGCCATGGTATCCATTAGCATTTTCATCTCATTTTGAAGTTTAGCTAATTTTTGTTTTTTTATTTCAAAATCAGGGATAGCTCGCGTATGAATCATATTGTTTTTAATGCTGTCGAATAATCCCGCAATGTGATTAGCAATTAAAGCTGCGGTATCGGGGCTTTTATCCAATACCTTGATTAAGACAGCTCCTTTGTTGTTTCTTTCAAAATTTATAAAGTCACTGTAAGTCAATGCTAGTTCTGTATTTTTATATTTACTATCTTTTTCTATCTCATAATGATTCATTAAATCAAATGTTTCAATCACGTTTTTCCGAATAGGTTCAGAACCTAAAATTTGAAGCATCTGTTCAGCTTCTTCCTCTTCTCCAAAACGGCTTACATTTTGATCGTCGCTAATGACTTCTGAAAAGGTAACAGCATTGGCTTTAGTTGGATAAAGTGTTACTGTAGATAGATATCGTTCTTCCATTAATAACGATATTGTTCCTGAAATAATAGCTGCTGAAATTCCAATAACAATGAAAACAAATTTATGTTTCCATATAAAATCAAAAAGATCCAAAGCGTTAAAATCGTTGTTATTATTTTTCATTTTTATATTTTATAAGGGAGCAAATGTAATAAAGTTAGCCGATATACTCAAGTTATTTAATTTAGAATACTTATAGGCAGTATTTCTCCATTTGAACTAAACTAAAACCATAAAAACTTATTGTGTTTATATTTATACTTTTTTTTATTCGAAGTATTCATACCAAAAGAACATCAAAATAAGCTAAATAAACCGCTTCTTTTTAGCTCATTTTAATATTCATTTGGCATCATAGGTTTTCGTTCTAAAAAGTCAAAAAACGTATT
>CAMZKF010000101.1 GCA_947311095.1 uncultured Flavobacteriales bacterium | reverse complement strand
CTACCAAACATCTCATTTAAAATTGACTATGGACGGCACTACCCTACTCGACATTCCTGGTTGTTTTAATCCTGGTAAATTTGGTTTTTTTAATCGTTCTCAAGCCAACGTAACGTATTCTAATTTCATTTATACCCCTATGTCTGATTTTAAATTTGTAACCAACGATAGTGTTTGTTTGGGACAAAGTATAGCTCCCGATATTTTATGTACTAGTACAGGAATAAATCCTTATCAAACTATAATATGGAGTTTTGGAGATGGAGCAACGACTACGAACGTAACGTCAACTCAACACACTTATGCTTCTGCTGGTATTTATAACTTAAAATTATATGTTCAAGATTATTTAGGTTGTGCCGATTCTGTAACTAAGCCTGTTCAAATATTTGACCCTTCATTTAGCCTAGGAAACGACACTAGTATTTGCCCGAGTAGCACTACTACATTCAGTCCAAACAACACAAACGTAGGAGATTCTTATAGTTGGAACAGCGGCGAGAACACAGCAAATATAACTAAAGGCATTATTGGTGATTACATTCTTACCATTACAGATGCAAACAATTGTACCGCTAAAGATACAGTTAACCTTAGTTATATGCCATTCCAACCGTAACTTTTCAGGCTGATAACAAATGTCAATACGACAGCCTTAGCTTTGTAAACAACACCAATTCTTCTCTTTCTGAATTTTGGGATTTTGGAGACGGTCAAAATTCTATAGCTTTTAACCCCAAACACAAATATGCTACAGACGGCAACTATACCGTAAAATTAGTTACAACTTTTGAACACGGTTGTACTGACTCCACAACACAAACCGTTACAGCATACGAAGTTCCTTCGGCTACTTTTTCGAGTCCCAACGATTGCTACAACAAAGCGGCTATATTTACAAATAGTTCTTCCATTATAAACGGAAGTTTAACCAATTCGCTTTGGAAATTTGGAGATGGACAAACCAGTAACTCATTAAATGAGAGTCATACATATACTAATCATGGAGATTTTGATGTAGAATTGGTCGTTACTTCTAACCACAATTGTAAAGATTCTATTATACATACTGTTACTCGATATCCAATTCCAGAACCAAATTACACAGCAACACCTCAATGTATCTACAATGAAGTTGATTTTGTAGATGCATCAACAATTAGCGCTCCCGATAATATTATCAATTGGGATTGGAGCTTTCAAGGTGGTTTAAGTTCTAATTTACAATCTCCTACCATTTTGTTGCAAACAGTAGGTACAAACCAAGTTAAATTAATTGTAACTTCTAATCATGGTTGTAAAGATTCTATTAGCGCTACAATTGAAGCTTATACAACTCCAACAGCTAATTTTATAACAAATAACGATTGTAATAATTTAGCAGCTACGTTTATAAATAGTTCTACCGTTTTAAATGACCAACTAATCTCATATCATTGGGATTTGGGAGACGCCTCTACTTCTACTACTCAAAATTTATCTCATCAATATCAAAATGCTGGAACGTATTCTGTTCAATTAATTGTAGCGTCAAGCCACAACTGTATTGACACAACCACTCAAGATATAATCAGATATCCTCTTCCTACCGCTTCGTTCTCTGCTACCAATGAATGTTTATATGACTCCTTAGAATTTACAAATTCAAGTACTATTGACACACCTAATACTATTCCAAACTACATTTGGAATTTTGGAGATGGAACAGCATTAGACTTAAATCAAAATACAAAACATAAGTATTTAACCAATGGATTGTACCAAGTTAGACTAACCGCAATTTCAGATAATAACTGTGTGGATGATACACTTATTTTTGTGTCTGCCTATCCGATTCCTAATGTAAATTTTGTATCTGAAAACAAGTGTATAAACGAAGGTGAATCTGGATTTTCAAACACAAGTATTATTGCAACCGGAGGTTTTAACTCGTGGGAATGGGATTTTGGAGATAGTTACACTAGTAATCTGTTAGCTCCTAGTCATCAATACCTTACAAACGGAACATATACAATAAAACTTATTGGGATTTCAAATTTTGGATGCTCTGATACTTTAGAAAGACCTATAACCATTTACAACAAACCTAATGCCCTTTTTACGGCCGATAAAACGGAAGGATGCGTTCCTTTATGTGTTCAATTTACAGACAACTCTACTGATGATTTAGCGATTAATAATCGTAAATGGATATTTGAGGATAATGGAATTGATATCGTAGAAAATCCTGAAAAATGTTTTGACAATGATGGAACTTTCGATATTTCACTAATTATAACAAATGAAAACAATTGTAAAGATACTTTAATAAAAGAAGAGTATATTAATGCTTGGCCGAATCCAATTGCCAATTTCACCTTATCGAAAGAAGAAACAGATGTCTTAAATCCTATAATAGATATTACCAATAATAGTTCAGATGCTTTATTTTGGAAATGGAATTTAGGTAACGGTAAAATAGACTCTACAACTTACGACATCACAGAAGTTTATGAGATTGCAAATACTTATAACATTAATTTATTGGTTAGAAATCAATACGGTTGCGAAGATTCTACAAGTCAAATCTTAACCGTTAATTCTAAACCATTCTTCTACATTCCAAATTCTATAACTCCAAATGGAGATGGGTTTAATGATGTGTTTCTGATAAAATCAGAAGCTTTTAGTTTTAATTCGCTTATTATTTTTGACCGTTGGGGACAACAAATGTTTTCAACTTCTGACATAAATGAAGGTTGGGACGGAACTCACAAAGGAATAGCAGTAAAACAAGGTGCTTATGTTTGGGTATTGAAATACAAAGATCAAGAAGGAAATGACCAAGTAGAGAAAGGTTCGGTTACTGTAATAAAATAAATAGTTCTTATACTTTTAGCACACTAACTCTAACGTTACTAGGATATTTACCTCCTGGATACCAATCAAAATAATCAAAATTTAACCAAACAAACCCATCTTTATCAATATAATAATAGATGTTTTTGTTTTTAGATTCAGAAACAAAAAGTTCGTTTTTTATTAAATAAGCTATTGTCTCCAAATCTTTTTTTGTTCCTATTTTAACTTCTGGATAAATGTGACCTGTAATTGTACTGTCAGGATTTGTAATAATTGTTCGAACCAATTGCACCTCTCCTCCTATTGCTTTAATTAAAGCTGCCATGGTAATACTATAATCGTCACAGTCTCCTTTAAGCTTATCGTCTTCATCTAATAGTTTTAAAGTATTACTTGATTTTACATACAAGTCCTCTCCTTTTGGATCGTAAACGTAATTCCATCTGTTACGAACTTCTTTATAGATAGACAAGACTTGAACATCTCTTAAATCAGGAACTATGTTTTTAAACTCTTGAAAATTTTTTATCGCCCAATTAGAAGCTATTTCTCTTGTCTTAGCACTATTATAATCAATGGCATAAATAATTAAAGCTTCTCTACTAAATGGGTCTCGTTTTTCTACAAATTGATATGGCGTTCCATGTTCTTTCAAATTATAGATAAATGATGCGTAATCAAAATAAAGATTATTAAAATTATAGCCACCAAAAAGACTACTTATAGTTAATATAAGTACTCCTCCTCCAATAATTATATATGAAAACTTAAAATAGAGGTGTATAATTAAATAGCTAAAAATAAATATTATTCCAAAAAGCAAAATATAGTCGATGCGAACTCCTTTACCTAAAGCGACAATTATAATAGGTGAGAATTTATAACACCATACAAAAATTGGAATGGTAATAAGAATAGACAATAGACTAATTAAAAGCCCTGAAAAAGACGCTTTAATTCGATGCAAAAACGAAATCTTAGTCTGACTCATCTATTGTTACATTTTAAACAATCGTCCAAATGCAAAGCCGATTCTAAAGCCTCCATTTTTCCAAGTCGAATTGGTGTAAGGGATAAACTGACTTTCTCCAAAACCAGCTGAATTACTAAACAATATTCTAAAAACATGCCCTCCTGTATTGAACTCTATTCCTAGTGTCAAAGGGTCGTAATAAGTTTGCCCTAGAACCGATCTATTGTTAGGTAAATTTAGATAATATTCTAAAGTCAGTCCAATTAGTTTATTGACCTGATACTTCCCTGCAAATCCTAAACTCGCCATTGTATTAACATCTTCAAATGCAACATAATTTCTATGCGATAAAGTTGGTGCAAATTGTAATGAAATACGTTCCGTCATCTTTTTAGAAATAAGTACTTGAAAAGTATAGCTTAACCGATGCTCCCAAGACTTAAACGAGACAGGAGATGTAGAGTCGGTGCTTGCATCCATTACAGAATAAGCAGTATTCCCAAGCAAAGTAATATTAACAGGATTGCCCTCTTTTTCTTGCTGCATTAAATTATACTTTAAATATCCATTTACCAATTGGCGATAAGGTCCAGCTCCCTTTGAAATAGAATACCCTACTTGCATTTTATTGCTTATACCATAATCTGCTCCAAAAGACACGTCGCTGACGTTAAATGTATGTTCCAAACCATTTGTATAGTCTCCAAATTTATGTCCGAAAAACAAATCTAACTCATTTTTCCAAAGCGTTTTAGTTGAATGACCATTTCCTATTCTAGTGGTATTAAATGTATTGTAAACTTTTTCTTGACCTATAATATTACTTATACCAATCAATAAAGTTGTTCCTAAAACTATTATTACTTTAATCATATTTATATTCTATTTACCTCCCAAGCCATTACTTCACTCGAAGGAGTGTAATCAGCTACCACATTTTGTTCCGACAAAAAGTAATTAGCCATAATAGCGGCTACCTTTTTTTCATCATCGCTGGCATTATTTAAGACTTCTGAATTTTCAAAAAAACGAGATACAAAATGAGTGTCAAAATTACCAGATTTAAAAGCTTCGTGATTGATGGTATATTTACAAAAATCAAGTGTTGTTTCAATTCCTACAATATCGAAATCTTCGATTGCTTTTGTCATTTTTCGAATAGCTTCTTCTCTTGTTGGAGCGTGTACTATTAATTTTGCAATCATAGGGTCATAATAAATAGGAATTTCCATTCCTTCTTCAAATCCATCATCGACTCTGACTCCTTCGCCTGTTGGTTTTTTATATACTTCTAGTGTTCCTATGTCTGGTAAAAAATTATTTTTAGGATCTTCGGCATAAACTCGAACCTCTATCGAATGTCCGTCTATTTTTAAATCTTCTTGCTTAAAACTTAATTTTTCTCCTCTTGCTATTTTTATTTGCTCTTCTACCAAATCTAAATTAGTAATTATTTCTGTTACAGGATGTTCAACTTGAAGACGGGTATTCATTTCTAAGAAAAAATACTCCCCATTTTCGTACAAAAACTCTACTGTTCCTG
>CAMZKF010000100.1 GCA_947311095.1 uncultured Flavobacteriales bacterium | reverse complement strand
TGCTATTAATTCTTTTACTGTTGTATTTTCTATTCCGTTTTTTTCTAATTCGTTTTCAATACTTTCTTTTGTTAATTTTGAAATAGGAATATTAAACTTATGTGAAATGTAATTGAATATTGCCTTATACAATTCTTCATAAAACTCAACAGTCTTGTTTGCTTCTAAGAATTGAGTTGCTTTTTTCAACCTCGTATTAACCAGTTTATTGGCGTTCTTTTTTCTCGATAAATATTCATCTGTATTTTTGTTTTTATTGAAAACAATGTAAGCGTAATACAACAAGACCAAACCAACAGGAACAAATATTCCCAACCAATAAACAGACGTTCCATATAAAGCATCTTTAGTTCTATAAAGCGTCGTTTTTTCGTTGATGTGTCTTATCCCTGTATTTAGAATTTCGACATCACTTTTATTTATGGTACTTGACGTTCCTCTTGAAGTTATATTTCCTACATTTTCTCCTTGTTCTACAATTACTTCTATTCCTTTTTTAGTTATTGTTTTGTATTTTTTTGATTTTACATCAAAATAAGTAAATTCAAATGGAGGCAATTCAAATGTTCCTCTGTGCCTTGGTATAGCAAGATAGTTAAACACCTTTTTTCCCGATATTCCCGACGTACTGATTTTATATCTATCTTTTACCTCTGGATCGAATACTTCAAAATCTTGAGGTAAATTTAATATAGGATTCGATAGTTGATTGACATTTCCCTTTCCTCCTATTTCAATTTTAATATCTAAAGGTTCGTTTGTTTTTAGTTTGTTCGTTGAATAATTTATTGACACTGTATAATTGCTTCCTACTTGATTTGAGAAATTTAGAGGAATTGGCTTAGGCAATGCTTTTACTTTTATAGTAGGCGAATTACTATGAATAGTTTTTGTTTGCCCTCTATTAAAAAAAGACCGTCCTATTTCAGCCTGAATCATAATGGGTTCTATTTTTATATCCCCTGTTTTTTGAGGAGAAATTACTTCTTTTTTTAAGGTGATAACGTTATACCGCATTCCATTTACGGTTTGTATGGTTTGTTTCCACCCATTTGCTCCCGATTTTATCTCTTCTTTCCACACTCCATTGGTCATTGGCATTTCATAATCTTCCAATGAAAACCCATTGTACCTCGTATATACTTTGTAAGTCGCTGTTATTGCTTCTCCTTTATAAACGTTTCTTTTATTGAGTTCTATTCGTGCAAATAAATTGGGGTCGGTGGTTTGTATTGTTTTACCTCCTTTCCCCACGTTTATCGTAAATATTCCTGATTTTATAGTTTTTCCGTTGACTAAGAAGGTAAAGGGAGTAATTTTAAATACACCTTTTTTCTTTGGTTTTAAGATAAATGAATACTTAGAAACCTCCATATCTCCCCTTCCCATACTTCCAAATCCAAAACTTGTTCTTTCCCCTCCTTCTTGCAAAACTGTAAATCCTTCATCAAAATTGGGCTTACCTATTCTTACTCCACCCGAAGAAAAACTAGCTGAACCATTTTTCATTTTTACTTTTAAAATGTAAGAAAGTTTAAATTGCTCTCCTACTCCAGGAGACGGATTTGAAGCGTCTATATCAACATATAATTCTTGTCCCACAACTACAAGTGAGCTTAAGAATATTAATGTTATTAGAATTATATTTTTCATTTTTTTTATCTTTTTACTGTCAAGAAAATAATTGATTACCAATCTTTAGTAGTATTCGTTTCTTTTTTATGATTTCCTTTTTTTCGATTGACTTTCATGAGTGTTTTTTGCTCCTCATTATTCATCGCATCTAAATCTTTTTGCGCTTGCATTAAGGAAATTTTACCTTTCATTTCATCCTCTCCTTTTTCACCTTCTTTTCCCTGTTTGTTTTGTCCGTCTTTTTTTCCTTGTTCATCTTTTTTTTCCTCTTTCCCATCTTTTCCTTCTCCATCTTTTTTATCTTCTTTTCCTTTCTCGTCTTTTGATTTGTCTCCGTCTTTTCCATCGTCTTTTTTGTCATCTGATTTATCGCCATCTTTTCCATCGTCAGACTTATCTCCGTCTTTTTTATCATCGGATTTATCTCCATCTTTATTATCGTCTTCTTTATTTTTATCGTCTTTGTTTTCTTTGTCCTGACTATCTTTATTCTGATCGTCTTTGTTCTCTTTATCTTTATTCTGGTTATCTTTATTTTCTTGATCGTTTTCTGGAGGAAGTTTACTCATTGCTAAACTTAAATTATAGCGAGCGTCTTTGTCTTTATAATTGTTTCTCAATGCTTGCTTATAAGACTCTATACATTCTTTCAGTACTTTTGTTGACTCTTGGGCTTTTTCTGGATTTTTAGCTAGTTTTTCGTATTCTTTAAACTGGGTATTACCAAGGTTGTAATAAGCTTTACTTTTCTCTATTTTATCATCTACGGCACTAGCATATTCGGTATATAAATCTTTAGCTATTGCAGTACTATCTATTAATAAAGCGGCATTAGCGGCATCGAAAATAGCTTTTTTATAATCTGGATTTGTCGTTCCCGCTTTGTTAAAATAGTTTAAAGCTTCATTAAACTCCCCTTTTTTATAAGCTTCAATACCTTTATTGAGAGCTATTATTTCTTCTGATTGTCCAAACCCTTGCACAACCGAAAATAATATTGCTAATATGTATAATAACTTATTCATCTGTTTTAAATAAATTTAATTTGTCACTTAATTTGTTTCTCTTGTCTGAAATTAAATATTCTAAGATTAATAAAAATAATTCCAATTAATAAATAAGGTTGAAATTGATCATCGTACCCCGTATATTTTTCTTGACTCATTGTTGTTTTTTCAATGGTATTTAATTCCGTAATAATTCCATCGATTCCTACATTCAAACCATTAGCTCTGGTATATGAACCATTTCCACTTTCTGCAATATCTAATAAATATTGTTCATTCAATTTTGTTAAAACAGTATTTCCATCTTTATCTTTTTTTGTTCCTACCTTTATTCCATTTCTATACATAGGAATTGGTACACCTGTTTTTGTTCCCATTCCAATCGTATAAATTTTAATTCCTTTTTCTGCAATTTCTTTTGCAATATCAATTCCCTCTTGTTCATGGTCTTCTCCATCGCTAAAAACAATAATAGCTTTATTGCTTGGGTCGTCATAATTAAACGATGATTCGCAAGTTTCTAAAGCCAAACCTATGTCTGTTCCTTGTGCTGATATTACTCCTGTTGAAATATTTTTCAAAAACATTTTAGCTACATGATAATCGGGGGTTATAGGCACTTGCTTGTAGGCATCTCCAGCAAATACAACCACTCCTATCCTATCGCCATGCAATTTGTCTAGTAATTTTTCGATAGACATTTTTGCTATTTTTAATCGACTATACCCTTTTTGAAGGTCTTCTGCTAACATACTGTTACTAACATCAATCGCTATCATAATGTCAATCCCTTTACTTTCTACCATTTTTTCATTTTCTCCATATTGAGGATTTGCCATGGCTATAATTATAAATGAAATACCTAAACGTAGTAAAACAAATTTTAAAACACTTTTAAAAGTTGATACACCTTTATAACTGTATTTTAACAGTTTTGGATCGGCATATTTAACAAGTGCTTTGTTTTTCCAATTTGTAGCATAAAAATAAATTAGTATTATAAATGGAATAATAAAAAATCCATAAAGCACATACGACCGTTCAAATCTAAATTCTTCTACTTGGGTTGTTAAATATTGATAACTCGAAATAGCTAAAGCCCAAAAGATAGCCTCTATAATTAAAATAATTATAAGAGCGTTGGTTAGGTTATATTTGTATTTATTTATTGACATATTTTAAGCTGTTTAAAAACCTATATTTTATTACGAAAGTGATTTAAAAAGAATTGATTTTAGTATAAACTCTATTGCAATTAAACAAATTCCTATTAATAAGAAAATAAAACTTTTCTCAGGTAAATCTATTTCATATTCTATTGTTTTTATTTTGTCTTTTTCTAGTTTATCTATTTGTTTATAAATCTCTTTTAATTTAGCATTGTCAGTTGCTCTAAAATATTTCCCTCCTGTCATTTTAGATATTTCTTTCAATGTTTTTTCGTCTATTTCTACATCTACATAGTCATAAATGTACTTTCCTGAAAAAGGATCTATTGCTATTGGAGATTTAGCTTTTCCATTTGTACCGACTCCTATTGTATAAACTCTTACATTGTACTGCTTTGCAATTTCGGCGGCAGTTATTGGATGTATTTTTCCTTCGGTATTTACTCCATCGGTCAACAGAATAACAACTTTACTTTTTGCTTTACTTTCTCTCAGTCTGTTTACGGCTGTAGCCAATCCCATTCCTATTGCCGTACCTCCTTTTACAACTCCTTGTTCAGCGTCATCTATTAACTCTGTTATTATTTTCTTATCGTTTGTCAATGGACATTGAGTATAGGCTTCTCCTTCAAAAATAACCAGTCCGATTCTATCGTTTTTACGATTCATTACAAACTCTTTGGCTACTTCTTTAGCTGCCTGAAAACGATCTGGTTTAAAGTCTATTGCCAACATACTTCCCGAAGCGTCTAAAGCAATTACAATATCTATTCCTTCATTGTGATGTTCGATAAAAGAATCCGATTCTGAACTTAATTGAGGTCTTGCTAATGCAACTATAAATAAACTTAAAGCAAGAAGTCTAAGCAAGGTGTACAAATGTTTAAGCTTAGATAAATAGCCAGATTCCAAATCTTTAAAATTATTGGTGCTCGATATTTTTAGCGTACTTATTTCTTTTGTTTTGATAAAGAAAAAGTAAATCGCTAGAATAGGGACGAGGAGCAAAAACCACAAAACCCAAGCGTCTGCAAATTGATATGTGTTTAAGATGTTCATTCTTCGTTAATTGTTGTTTTATTTGATTCGTAAGTCTCGTTTATAAATTCTTTTGCTATATTTATTGTACTTTCATTTTCGAAAGGAGTAGGCGATGTTTTCGCAAATTTCACTAAATCTGCCAATCGCATTAGTTTTTCTAATTGTACAAATTGATCTCTACTAATTGGTTTTAATTTCAATTGGTTTAAAATTTCACTACTTGTTTTTTCAAACGTTGCAATATTGTAGCGTTCCGTCAAATATTGCCTTACAACGTCGGTTACTTCCGAGTAGTATTCCTTTACCTTGTCGTTTTGCCAAAGTTTCTCTTTTTCTATCGCTTCTAATTTTTCAAGTACTCGAATATTCAACGGTATTATTTCTTTTTCTACAACTTTTTCTGGTTTGTTTTTAATGAAATAACGGATTGCAAATATCGCAACAGGAATGATTATTAATAAAAGTATTATAATCCAATATTCTAAAATAAAAAGCCTTATTTTTTCCCATGTAGAAAAAGGATCTTCTATAATAGGTTTTATGTTTTTTAACTTTGCATTATCTTCTAATTTAACTACATCAGTTGTTAATATCAAAGCGTTAGAGACTACTGTGTCGTTGTCAAATATTGCATAAAGAGAATTCAAATCTACAATTCCTTTTTTAAAAGTAGCAATTGTAAAATGTTGTTCATAATGCTTTATAAAATCCCCTTTGTTATTTTCTAATAAAGTATCAAAAGGCGGTTGAGTTTCCCAAATTTCTATGTCGTTCCCTAACTTAGCTGAGTCAGTAACCAACGGTAAAACTATTTTTTTTACATTGTACGACGCTGGATAATCAATCGAAAGGGTTACATCTAAGGGTTCTCCTATCTCAATTTTATTTTTCGCAACATTAAGACTGACCGAAACGTTCTTGTCTTGGGCAAATACGAAAGAAGCAAAAAGCAATAATGTTATATTTATAATGTATTTCATATTATCTTCTTTTAAAAAGGTTCATCAGTGGAATTGTATAAGGTTTATTGGTTTCTATTTTTGTATAATCAACCCCTGACCTTCTAAATATATCCTTTAATTCAGCATCTCTTTTTAAAGCTTTAGCTTTGTATTTTGTTCTTGTTTTTTTATTACTTGTATTTATCCATTTTGTTCCACCTGTTTCTGCGTCTTCAAATTTTACAATTCCTATATTTGGCATTTCTACTTCTCGTTTATCTTGAACTTGTAAAGCTATAATATCGTGTCTTCTATTAGCTATTTTCAAAGCTCGTTCAAAGTCATTATCTATAAAATCTGAAATAATAAATCCTACACTTCTTTTTTTTATCACGTTATTAAAATGTTTCAAAGCATTGGCTATATCTGTTTTGTTACTGCTAGGTTTAAACTCTATTAACTCTCTAATTATTCTAAGAATGTGTTTTCTTCCTTTTTTGGGGGGAATAAACAGTTCTACTTCGTCAGTAAAAAGCATCACTCCTATTTTATCATTGTTTTGCGTCACAGAAAAAGCCAACACTGCACACACTTCTGCTATTATATTTTTTTTTATTGTTTTTTCAGAACCAAACATTTCAGAATTAGAAATATCAACCATTAACATTACCGTCAATTCTCTCTCTTCATGAAAAACTTTTACATACGGATGGTTAAAACGAGCAGTAACATTCCAATCTATCGTTCTTATTTCGTCACCAGGCATATACTCTCTAACCTCGGCAAATGCCATACCTCTTCCTTTAAAAGCAGAATGATATTCACCCGAAAAAACCTGAGTAGAAAGTCCCTTCGTTTTTATCTCTATTTTCCGTACCTTTTTTAAAAGTTCTTTGGTATCCATTTTTATAATCTTTATTTAGTTTCAAATCAATTGTAACTGACTTTTTTAGCTCTCTTTGTTATGTTTTTAATACTCCAAGCAATTAGTCTTTTTTATAGAAAAAGAAAGAATCAACTTAGCGAAGCGTTCTAATTTATACAAATAAAAACCGTAAATCTGTTTGTTTTGAGCATATCTTAAACGCTAAATATTTATCCATCGATAAACCTCATAAGTTTCAGTATAACTTAAGGCACATCAACTTTGTTTAATATCGTATTGATTACCGTTTCTGTATTTACTTCCTCAGCTTCGGCTTCGTAGCTAAGTCCAATTCTATGGCGAAGTACATCGTGACAAACTGCTCTTACATCTTCTGGTATTACATAGCCTCTTTTTTTAATAAAGGCATAAGCTTTTGCCGTAGTCGCCAACGCAATACTAGCACGAGGAGAACCTCCTGTTTCAATTAATGCTTCAAGCTCGGGCATTCCATAAGCTTTAGGTGTTCTGGTTGCATATACAATATCTACTATGTATTGTTCTATTTTTTCATCCATATACACCTGTTTTACTACTTTTCTTGCTTTTAGAATTGTTTCTATTGAAACCACTTTATTTGGCTTAGGAAATCCATCTTGCGATACATTAGCTCTTAACACCAGTTTTTCTTCTTCTTTCGTTGGGTAATCCAACACCACTTTCAGCATAAAACGATCGACTTGAGCTTCTGGCAAAGGATAAGTTCCTTCTTGCTCAATTGGATTTTGAGTAGCCATTACCAAAAAAGGCTCTTGCAATTTATAACTATTATCCCCTATAGTTACCTGTCTCTCTTGCATAGCTTCTAACAACGCACTCTGAACCTTGGCTGGAGCTCTATTTATCTCATCGGCTAATATGAAATTTGAAAATATAGGCCCTTTTTTTGAAATAAACTCTTCTTTCTTTTGATTGTAAATCATAGTTCCTAATAAATCGGCAGGTAACAAATCAGGAGTAAACTGAATACGACTAAAGTCAGCATCTACTGTCTTTGCCAACGTGTTAATCGCTAAGGTTTTTGCCAACCCTGGAACACCTTCTAATAAAATATGACCATCTGCCAAAAGAGCAATCAACAAACGTTCAACCATGTGCGATTGCCCTATAATTATTTTGTTCATTTCCAGCTTAATCAAATCTACAAAAGCACTTTCTTTTTCTATTAAGTCATTTAAAGCTCTTATATCTGTATGCTGATTGTTTGGAGCTGATTGATTAGCATTTGTTATTGTATTTTCTAAGTCCATATTGTTCTATTTTTTTATTGTTCCTTATTGTTTTTCTCGCTTTACACAAATATACGATTTGAAACATACCCTTGTCAAGTTTTATTTGTTAAAGAGTGTTAACATATTTTTATCTTTCTAAGAGTAATAAAAAGCTCGTAAAATTATGATTTTGTTCTGAAAGTAATAAATGTTATTTTTTTTATGTAATAACCCCCATCCTAAACAAAAGCATAATAAAAACAAAAAAAAGCACAACCAAGGTTATGCTTATTTGTTTTAAAATAGCAAGAAAAAATAAAGAATTAAGTTATTTATTTCTTAATGTTTTTTTTGTAATCCTGATATCAATTTATTTTCGCTCTTTCACCAACAGCATAAATACAGGAAAGTGATCGCTGTATCCATTTATAAAGTTTGGTCCTACATAAGTTCTATGAGGATAGCCTTTAAAATTTCCTGTCGAATTTTTCAAAAACTCTTCATTAAAAACAACTGCTTTAAAAAACTTGTAAGTATCAAAATCATTGTCTTTCGTAATTAAATTTGGAGAAAGTATTAATTGGTCAAATAAATTCCAAGCCCCTCTCCACGCTAATGTACCTATTCCATTTTTATAAAAAGTCTCCATAGGATTGTAAAGCGTTCCTTCTTTTACTTTTTTAATTTTACTTACTGTATGCATGGCTATTTTTACACTTTTATTAACAGGGTCATCATTTAAATCGCCTGTAAAAATAATTTTAGCCTTTGGTTCAGCTACCAATATAGAATCAACAATACTACGAGCCAATTCTCCTGCTGCTATACGTCTCGGAGCACTTCTTTTCTCCCCTCCTCTTCTCGAAGGCCAGTGCGCAACAATAATATGTATTCTTTCTCCATTTAATTTTCCAGTAACCAATAGTTGATCACGTGTTCTAAAATGCTTAACAGTATCTTTTTCTTTATAAGTTTCTAAATGAAAAACTTTAGAGTTTAAGACTTCAAAATATTTAGGATTATATAAAAGACCTACGTCAATTCCCCTAGCATCTGGAGATTCGTGATGAACTATTTTATAATTCCTCGATTTTAATTTAGCTGTTGCAGCTAAATCTTCCAACACAGCCCTATTTTCTATTTCAGACACTCCCAAAATCGCAAGTCCATCAGGAATGTATTTTGTCCCTAACTTACTGATAACTTCCGAAAGTTTATCTAATTTTTGATAATATTTTTGTGAGTTGAAATTCTTTTTTCCAAAAGGAGTAAAATCATCTTGAAGAATTTTATTCGTATCTGGATCGACAATAGTATCAAAAAGGTTTTCCAAATTGTAGAAACCAACTCCTGCAACTTCGTACTGTTTACTTGGGTCAAGCTGTGGCTGCTGTCCGAAAATAGAGGTTATTAACGAAAGAGAAAAAATTGTTAACAAAGATTTAATATACATTTTTTTAGTTTTTAAAAGTAAAAGATTAGTTTTGCATTAAATATAAGAGCTGTTTGTGATTTTACCGTTGCAAATATAGTAGCTTATTAAACATAAATAATGAAATTTAAAAAATTATTTTTTATCAGCCTAGTTTCAGGACTTGCAGTCTCGACTAGCGCACAAACAGACTCTTTACCGACTAAAGACTCTGTGACAAATACTGTTCCATTTATTCTTACCGGAGCAACTCTGGGAGATGCTGACAATTCTCAAAACGTAAGTAGTTTATTGCAATCATCGAGAGATGTATATGCCAGAACCGCTGGTTTTAATTTTAGTGCAGCACGATTTAGACTCCGTGGTTACAGTTCTGAAAACACACAAATAAGCTTAGGATATATGCCTGGTAATGATCCTGAGTCAGGAAGAGCTATTTGGGGGTATTGGGGAGGTTTAAATGACATCACTCGTTATCCCGAAAGTGTTACAGGAGTTCATTCTTCGCATCGTGTTTTTGGAGGTATCGGTGGTTCTTCTTTTATCGATTTAAAAGCTTCTACGAAACGAAAAGGGAGTCGCTTTTCTTATGCGATAACCAATCGTTCTTACCGAAATAGATTAATGTACACTTATAATTCAGGGGTATTAAAAAACGGATGGTCTTTTTCAGGCTCTATTTCAAGAAGATGGGCTAAAGAAGGTTATGTTGAAGGTACTTCTTATGATGGAATGTCTTATTTCTTATCCATAGGAAAAAAAATAAACAAAAATCATGAATTAAATTTTGCTACGTTTGGAGCTCCTACTGTTCAAGGAAGGAGAGGTATAGCTGTTCAAGAAGTTTACGATTTAACAGGCAATAATTATTACAATCCTTATTGGGGCTATCAAACGGATAAAGACGGTAAAAAAGTTAAAAGAAATTCAAGAGTAAGAAATAATTACAAACCTTATTTTACTATCTCTGATGATTGGAAAATCAATAAAAAATCAAAATTAACAACTGCAATATATGCAAGTGTAGGAAGAACATCAAGTTCTAATCTAAATTGGTACAATGTAGCATATCCAAAACCCGATTATTATAAAAACAGACCGAGTTATTTAAGAGATAGAGGAGACGATGCAGGAGCTGATGCCTTAGCAGAAGCTTGGAAAACCGACCCTAGTGTAAGTCAATTGGATTGGGATAAATTTTATTTTGCCAATTCTAAAAACCTTCACACTGTAAACAATGTAAATGGAGAAGGTCAGTCTTTTACAGGTATGCGTTCAAAATATATTGTTGAAGATTATAGAGTTGACCCTCGTCAATATGGTGTTAATCTAAATTATCAAAATCAATTGACAGATAAACTTTATTTTGTTGCAGGAGCTAATGGACAACTGTACTCAAGCCGTCACTATAAAGTTTTGAAAGATTTACTTGGAGGTGATTATTGGTTAGATGTTAACCGTTTTGCAGAACGAGATTTTTCTGATCCGTCTGTTGCTCAAAATAATTTAGACCACCCTAACAAATTAATTAAAGTTGGAGATGTAGAAGGATATGATTATACCATTCATGTTAATTCAGCAAAAGTCTTTGGGCAAATCGATTATAAAACAAATAAAGTCGATTATTATTTCGGTGCTAAAGTTAGTGAAACAGCATTTTGGAGAACAGGAAACATGAAAAATGGTCGTTTTCCAGAGGCTTCGGTAGGAAATTCTAAGAAAAATAAATATTTTAATTACAATATAAAAGGTGGAGCTACGTATAAAATTACAGGTCGCCATTTTTTACAAGCTAATTTCTTAACAGGAACAAGATCTCCTTATGCTAGAGCTTCTTTCTTATCCCCTCGATCAAGAGGTGAAGTTGTAGGTAATTTATCGAGCACACAAATCAATTCAGCAGATATAAACTACATCATTCGTTATCCTAAATTAAAAGTGAGAGCAACAGGGTTTTACACACAATTAAACAACCAAGTTTGGGCAAGAAGTTTTTACCACGATGTTTATCAATCTTTTGTAAATTATGCAATGACTGGTGTTAATCAGTTGTATAAAGGAGCTGAGTTTGGTTTAGAAGCTAAAGTGGCTACAAGTTGGGAAGCTAATTTTGTATTTACTAAGGCTCAGTATTTATATACATCAAGACCTTTAGCTACTGTTACAACCAACAATTCGAGTACACTATTAGCACAAGATAAAGTTATTTATTTAAAAAATTATCACGTAGGAGGAATGCCTGAAACAGCACTTTCTATTGGATTAAAATATAATTCACCGAAATATTGGTACGTAGGAGCTAACTTCAATTATTTTGCAGACATTTATCTTTCTCCTAATCCTGATAGACGAACAGAAGAAGCTTTAACAAACTACTTTGAAGGAGACCCGCAAATAGAAGGTATAATAAAACAAGAAAAACTTAAAGATGGAAACTCTATCAATGCTTACATTGGTAAATCTCACCGCTTTAAAAATAGAAGCATCATTAGATTGAATTTTATGGTTAACAATGTATTAAATAATAATATGTTTAAATCAGGAGGATACGAACAATTAAGGTACGACCCAGCTACAATAACTAAATTCCCTCCAAAATATGGATACATGTATGGACGTAATTATTTTATAATGGCTTCGTACTTGTTTTAATTTAAATTAATAGAATAATAGTAATAAAAAAGAAATGAAAAAATTAACGATATTATTAGCAGCAGGTTTGACCTTAGGTATTATGTCTTGCGAGAAAGAATACGATACGCCTCCGATTAAAGTTATTCCAGAAGGAACAATTAAAACAATTGCTGACTTGAGAGCAATGTATTCAGGAGCTGATTCTACTTTTAGCGACGATTTAACAATTAGATGTGTTGTCACAACAGATCAAACTTCAGGTAATTTTTACAAAGAAGCTTATATTAAAGACAATACAGGCGCTATTAAACTAAGATTTACTGGTTCTACAAGTCTTTCTATTGGAGATTCTATAAGAGTTCAATTAAATGGAGGTCGCTTAACCGAATATAAAGGAATGCTCTCTGTCGATGATTTAGATCCTGACGGAAGTACTGTTATTTTAAAAAATAATGTCGCACTAACTCCGACTTTAGTTACTTTAGACCAAGTTACAGGAGCAATGCAAGCACAATTAATACAAATTGATAATGTAGAATTTTCTGATGCAGATATGGGAACAACATGGGCAGATGCTATTAATAAATTTAGTTCAAATCATGATTTAACAGACTGCAATGGTTCTACACCAATTTTAGTTAGAACAAGTGGTTATGCTAACTTCGCTGGAGAGATTATTCCTGGAGGAAATGGTTCGATTATAGGAGTTGTAAGTGTTTACAATTCAGATATTCAATTATTCGTTAGAACCCCTAATGAATTAACTATGTCAGGTGTTAGATGTGCTGGAGGAGGTGGAGCTTCTTGCGATCCATTAGCTGGAATAAACGAAACTTTTTCTAGTAATACCCAAGGAACAGCGATTACTGAAAACTGTTGGAAAGCTGGAACTTTGCAAGGTAGTAACAAATGGATTTGTGGCGATAATGCAGGTGATTTGTGTGCGACAGCTACAGGAAACTCTTCTGGAACTCAAGAAATGTGGATGACTACACCTATCATACAATCTAATGGTAACGATGTATTATCTTTTAGCTCTGCTCAACAAAACATGCAAACAAGTACTTTGAACGTTTACGTATCAACTAACTATGATGGTACAAATTATAGTACTGCTACTTGGACTGCTTTAGCTCCCACTTTGGTAACATCATCAACAGCAGCTAACACTTATGTTCCTTCTGGAAATGTAAATCTTAGTACCGTATTAGGAGCTGGTTATACAGGAACTTATGCTGTTGCATTTAAGGCTAGTATGTATAACAGTTCTTTTAGTTTATTCAAAATAGACAATGTCGTAATATCTCAATAATAAAGTAAACACAAAAGTCACATATAAAAACAAAAATTGTGAAAAAACTTTACATTTTAGGGTTAAGTTTAATGAGTATAGCAGCTGCTAATGCTCAAACTTATGAAACAAAAGATTTTGAAGATCAAAGTTTAACATCGGGAGGTTGGACAACACAAGTCCCTGTAGATACAACAAATTGGTATGCGAAAACTTACAGTGGAGATAACTATGCTATGATTTCTAATGGTTCTAATAACGTAGCTGCAGAAGCATGGTTAATTTCACCAGCAATTGACTTATCGACCTCAACAACTCCTATTCTTTCTTTTGAAACAATAATGAAATATGCTGGTCCAGCTATTCAGGTAATGGTTTCTACAAATTATGATGGAACAAGTACTCCGTCTTCAGCTACATGGGTTGACATTACAGCAGGAGCAACTTTAGATGTAAACGATGCTTCATGGGGAAGTTGGACTCCTTCAGGAGAAGTTAGCTTATCTAGTTACATGACTTCATCTGTTTACATAGCATTTAAATATACAGGAACAACTACCGATGGTTCAGCTTGGGAAGTAGATAATATTTTAGTTGCAGAAACAGGTACTCAAGGAGGTGGTAACGGACCTTCTGCTCCAACTCCTAAAACGATTACAGAAATTCAATCAGATGTTGATGGTAATGGAGATTCTAATTTAAAATACGATAGTGTAATTACAGCAGGAATTGTTACAGCTGTAAATATTTACCAAGGAAATCAAAAAGGATATTATATCCAAGATGGTGTAGGTGCTTGGACAGGTATTTATGTATTTGATACAATTAATACAGTACAAAGAGGAGATTCGCTTACTATGACAGCTGTTGTAGATGAATATTATAATGCTACTCAACTAAAAAGTGTAACAAACTTTACTATTGTAAGTAATTATAATGACGTACCATCTACTTTAGTTTCAACTAGTGATGCAGGAACTGAAATGTATGAAAGCGTATTGATCAAAGTATCGAATGCTGTTTGTAACACTCTTCCTTCTGGAGCTACTTTTGGAGATTGGATTATTAGTGATGGCTCTGGAGACATTAATGTTGACAAACGTTTATTTCAATATGCTCCTAGTTTAGGAACAAGTTACGACGTTACTGGTATAGTAGGATATACTTACAGTACTTGGGAAATGTACCCTAGAGATGGAAACGATATTGCTGTACATACTTCAATCCAAGAAAATAATGCTGTATTGACTAACGTATATCCAAATCCAACCAATGGTTTTGTAACTATCGAATTAAAAGAAGCTGCTGATGTTGTGATTACAAATTTAATGGGAAGCGTTGTTTACTCAGCTCAATTAAACAATACTACTAACAGAATAGATTTATCTAACCTAGCAGCAGGTAATTATATATTAAGAGTTGGAACTAGCGCTCAACAATTAATCGTAAAATAAATTAACATAATTATATACTGAAACAAATGTGAATTTTATCTATTTGTCTATAGTATAATTATTAACTTTAAGAAAAAAGGAATGTTT
>CAMZKF010000099.1 GCA_947311095.1 uncultured Flavobacteriales bacterium | reverse complement strand
TAGCCTTCGCTTTCAATAATTCTTCCAATTACAGCAGCTCCAAAAGAAGGGTGGTCAACATAGGAATCGCCAGAAATTAAGATAACATCTAATTCGTCCCAATCTCGTAATTTAGCTTCTTTTACCGTAGTAGGTAACCAATCTGTAATAGGTTTGTAATTTTCCATTGAATCAAAAGTAGGTAGAAATCGGGGGCTTTCTTTCTAAAATCGTGATAAATACCTTAAATTGTGAAAAAAACAATTAAAAATGTGCTAAAAATTTTGTTTAATTGATTTTCGTTTTATCTTTGTGCTTTCTTTGTAGAGAAAGTTATAATAATATTAGATTGAAAATAAATAAAATATGTTACAAATACCAGTAAAAGAAGGAGAGTCTATTGAAAGAGCTCTTAAGAGATACAAAAAGAAATTCGATAGAACAAAAGTTTTAAGACAATTGCGAGCTCGTAAACAATTTGATAAACCATCTGTAGTAAGAAGACAAGAGATGATTAAAGCTTCTTATGTTGAAGGTTTGAGAAGAGTAGAAATGTAATTTGTTTTATTTTTTTAAAACAATTTTAAAAGAGATAATTTAGGTTGTCTCTTTTTTTTTGTTTAAAAATTGAAGCGATTTAATAAAAAAATACTTTTTTATACTATATTTATGCTTCTGTATATTTAAAATGAATAAAATAATTGTAAATATAATTCTATTAACTGTATTTTTTTTCCATTCTTATGGTCAAGAAAATATCGACTTGCTTGATTCTATCGTAAACAAGAAGCAATCGACACCAATAGTATTGAGACCTCAATTTAGTCTAGGAACAGGAATGTTTACTTTTTTAGGAGATGTAGCAAATACCAATAAAGGGTTTCACCCTACGGTAAGTCGATTGGCAAGAGATTTAAGAGTGACTCAGGCATTAAATTATAATTTTGATTTGAGTTTCTACGTCTTGTTTGGGCAGGTTAGCGCCAATGAAAGAACATTGACGAGAAATTTAAACTTTAATTCTAATATCACCACAGGAGGAGTTACGGTGAATTATAATTTTTATCATTTACTAAATCCTAAACGAAATGTAAATCCTTATGTTTCTATAGGAGTAGAGTCAATCGAGTTTTTGTCTAAGACAGATTTAAAAGATAAAGATGGAAAATTTTATCACTATTGGTCAGATGGGTCAATAAGAGATAAAGCAGAAGATGCGCCAGATGCATCGACAGCTCAGGAGATATATAGAGATTATACCTATGAATCTGATTTGAGGGAAGCGGACTTAGATAAATTTGGAAAATATCAAGAAAGGACAATCGCAATTCCAGTTGATATTGGAGCAAATTTTCATATAAGTAAACGTATAAAAGCAAGGGTAGGAACTTCGCTTCATTTTACATTTTCTGATTTGATTGATAATGTAACGAGTAAAAGTATAGGAGCTAGAAAGGGAGATAAAAATAATGATAAATTCTTGTACACTCACTTTGCGTTAACTTACGATTTTGGGAAACAAAACGATAAAGACCTTGAAATAGAAGAACCTGAACAATCAGAAGAGGATTGGTTAGCGGCAGATACCTCCGATTATGATAAAGATGGGGTTGTTGATTTTTTAGATGAATGTATAAAAACTCCGAAACATGCATTTCCTGTAGATGAAAAAGGTTGTCCTTTAGATTTGGATCAAGATTTAGTGCCTGATTTTAGAGACGATGAAAAAAATACATTATTTGGAGATTTAGTAAATTTAAAGGGGGGTTACGCAATATGACGACGATTTGGAAAGACTATATAAAGCCTATATTGACTCTAATTATTATGTAGATGAAAAACACGTTACAAAATCAGGAGAAGAAGGGTTGTCTAGAAAAAAACGAAGTAATTTAAAATATACAATTGTCATCGGTTCAAACTCTAAAGAAATATCGGCAAATGATTTACATAAATACCTAAGTCATAAAGATTTTAAAACAATAGAAAGAGGAGATTCCGTGTTCTATGTTATTGGAGGTTTCGAATCTATAAAAGAGGCGATTGAGAAGAGGAAGCAGTTAGAAAACGAGGGGCTGAAAACAGAGTCGATTGCATTAATAAATGGAGTTCCCTCTCAAGTTCAAAAAATATTATCGAATAAAAATATAAAACAAATTATAAAAGAGGAAAATATTTTAATTGAAACCAATGAAGTCGCAACAAAAAAAGAGATGATTTACAGGGTGCAATTAGGAGCTTTTAATATTAAAATATCGAAAGAAGCGTTTGGAAGTCTGAATCAAATAGAAGAAGTGAAAGGGAATGATGGGCTTTATAGATACTATTCGGGTGTTTACAATAATAAAGAAGATGCTGCTAAGCACAAAATAGAAGTGTTAAGTAAAGGGTATTCAAACTCTTATATAGTAGCATTTAATGAAGGGAAAAGAATATCTTTAGAAGAAGCAGGTTTTGATGTTAAAGAGAGTTATGATGATGTAGTTGAAGAAAGTTCAGTTCCTACTAAAGAGGCGATTACGAAAGGTTTAATTAAGTTTAAAGTGCAAATAGGAGCGTATAAAAACGACATACCAACCGATGTATTAGATGTTTACTTGCAACTCGGACAAGTTCTTCCTAAAATAGATCCATCTACGGGAATTACTAAATATTTAGTAGGCACATTTGACACTTATGAAGAGGCAACAAAATATAAAAATAACATTGTCCAAAAAGGAGTTTTAGATGCCTTTGTAATAGGCGATTTTAATGGTAAAATAATTTCTGCTCGAGAAGCATTAGAATTTACAAAATAAAAATTATGAAATATACTTATATAATAGTAGTGCTAATTATAACATTGTTTTCTTGTAAGAACAATGAAGGAAAAAATAAAGAAGTAATAGATGAACAGGTGTCAGCTGAGGAGCATATCGATTCCATAAACGTAACCCTTACCAAGTGTGATTGTATAGATCCATTAGATGAAAATGTAGCTTGGTGTAAAGCCAATTATAAAACAAATTTTACAGTGCAAGAAAAATTTGAATGTACAGGAGATTCTAGTTTGTTAGATACTGTTCCAGAAGTAATAAAAGATTCTATTAGAAAAGATTATGAAAATGATTTGACGTTAGAAATAAAAGAAATAGAAGAGGAGAAAGAAGATCCAATATCGGAAGATTGTA
>CAMZKF010000098.1 GCA_947311095.1 uncultured Flavobacteriales bacterium | reverse complement strand
CATATACAAATCGGTACATTTCTTTTTTTCCTTCTGAATAGATCTCAAAAACTAAATCATTCTTACTTTTAAAATGCTCGTCAAAAACAGTTCGACTTACTTTTGAAAATAGAATAATATCGTTAACAGAGGTACTATCTATCCCTTTTTGATTAAAAAGAGCTAGGGCAGCTTCAATGATTTAGTTTTTGAGATCTATTCAGAAGGAAAAAAAGAAATGTACCGATTTGTATATGGAGAACTTCTAGACGAAGAAGATTATAAATTATTCATCAAAAAAGTATTCTATCAGGCTACTATATGGGGCGTAAATCATCCCGATTTATACAATTTTATGACACAAATCCAAATCCATCCAAAGCAATGGGGAGAAGAGCATGAAATTTATATTATAGTAAATGATAGTATTATCGATAAAACCGAAACAGCACTTGCAGACGGACTTATAAAAGATTTACCCATCAATTTTATCATTCATTTTATGAGTGGTATGCAGGCATCTTGTATTACTTATATTCACTCGTTAAAAGTAATGACTCCAGAAGAGTATGAACCTCTAATGGAACCCATGTTTGAAGTTTGTTGGGACGCTTTAAAAGCAAACGATTAGGGCGTTCGAGCGGGCTATTCGCACTCGCTTTTTGAGTTCGGTGAAAAACCGAACTCAAAAGAGCTCAAACAAAGCTACTATCCCTAACGCAAAAAAGAATAAAACAGTATAATTTATTGGAGTGTTTTTGATATTCATTTGTCGTTTCAATTTTATGGATTAAAATTATGGATAGTAAAAATATAAAAGCCACAGTAGTTCAATTATTAAAAACAGAATTAGGCTTTATTCCTACCAAAGATCAAGAAAAAGCAATTTCTCGACTCTCAGATTTTATCTTGTCTCCCAACGACGATGCTGCATTTATTCTTAAAGGATATGCAGGGACAGGCAAGACAAGTTTAATTGGAGCTCTAGTAAAGTCTCTATCGGTATTAAAAAGAAATGTAGTCTTAATGGCTCCAACAGGTAGAGCGGCAAAAGTCTTGGGAAAACACAGCAATAAAATAGCTTATACCATTCACAAACAAATTTATTACCAAAATGAAAAAGAAGGAAGTCTAAATTTCACAAAAGGAAAAAACAATTATAGAAATACCTTATTTATTATAGACGAAGCCTCTATGGTTAATTCCGATTCTGGCTTGAGTAGTGCTTTCTTAGATAACGCAAGTCTTCTCGATGACTTAATAGCCTATGTTTATTCAGGTGTCAATTGTCGATTAATATTTATAGGCGATAGTGCTCAACTTCCTCCCGTCGGAACGATAGAAAGTCCTGCTCTGAATAAAAAAGAGCTTGAAAAAAACTACCCGCTACATTTTACAATAAGTGAGCTAAAAGAAGTGGTAAGACAAGAAGAATATAGCGGAATTTTAGCCAATGCAACAGCCATTAGAAAAAGAATAACAAGCAACAAATTAACCTTTACCTTAGATTCTTCTTACTCCGATTCTCAAGCGATTACAGGAATGGAACTTCAAGATGTACTCGAATCCACTATTGGGAAATATGGAATTGAAAATGTGATTCTTATTTGCCGAAGTAATAAAAGAACCAATATATTTAATCAAGAAATTAGAAATAGAATTCTTTGGTATGAAGAACGAATCAACCCCCACGATTTGTTAATGGTAGTCAAAAATAATTATTTTTGGATTGACAAAAAATCAAAATCAGGTTTTATTGCCAATGGAGATATATTGGAAGTAAAACAAATATTAAGACACGAACATATTTACGGGTTTGACTTTGTAGATGCAATTGTTAAATTTGTAGATAATGAAACTGAACCTGAATTTACTTGCAAATTAATGCTAGAAACATTGACGGTTGAAAGTGCTTCATTACCTCGAGAAAAATTAAAAACGCTGTATTATGAAATAGAAAAGGACTTTTATAATATTTCAAGCAGTAGAAAAAGACAAGAGTTAATATTAAAAACACCTCATTTCAATGCCTTGCAAGTTAAGTTTTCTTATGCGCTAACTTGTCATAAAGCACAAGGAGGACAATGGAAAGTCGCAATTATTGACCAAGGCTATTTAACCGATGAAATGTTAAATGTAGAATATTTGAGGTGGCTTTATACAGCTATTACTAGAGGAACGGAAAAAGTATATTTTTTAAATTTTAATGAACAGTTTTTAATAAATTAGCCTGTTTGTGATAAGTTTTATCCTTATTCATAATGTTTTTGGCATAAATGTTAAAAAAAACGTAACCTTTTTTAATTTTTGTAGTTACACTATTTAACTGGTTAACGAAGCAGAGTGGTTTCACTTCGATAATATTACTAGTTATTCTGTAAGGTGGTGAAAGCCGTTTCATTTTTGAAACGGCTTTCTTTTTTTTTATACCTTTGTTACATGGGGAAATTTTATCAAAAATTATTTGCAAAATATTACGATCCTTTCATGGTTGAATTGGAACTTCGACTTTATAGTCGAAGGAATGAATTGATAAGCCCTTTGGTTGGCAATGTTTTAGAAGTTGGAAGTGGAACAGGTGTTAATTTTCCATTTTACGACAGAAAGAAAACAAAGGTAATAGCGATAGAACCATCATTACCAATGCTGGAAAAAGCCAAGCAGAAAAAAACGTATCCTAATATTGAATTGCACAATATTGGAGTAGGGGATAAAGCGTTAGATGCTTTAGTTCCAGAAAGAGGCTTCGATGCTATAGTTTGTACATTGGTTTTGTGTACTGTTCCTAATTTAGAACAGGCATTAGATGATTTTAAACGTTATTTAGCCCCAAATGGAAAGTTAATTATCATGGAGCATATTCATGCAAAAAAGAAATCAAAAGCAATTTTTCAAAACGTAGTAAATCCAATTTGGAAAAAAATAGGAGAGGGCTGTAACCTCAATCGAAAAACAGATGAAGTTTTGAAACAAAAAGGGTTTAAAGCAGTGAATAGTTCTTATTTTAAGAATGCTTCACTCGATTTTTATGAAGGTGTTTTTACCTTGTAAGCTACTCGACTGAAATGTTATTTAGATTATCTTTTATATTCTAACGCCAACAACACAAACGTCGTCTGTTTGTTCTGTATCTTTTTTCCAGTCGTTAAACGTTTCTTCGATTATATTTTTTTGAGCTTCTAAATCTTTTTGACTAATATTGATGAACATATCTCGAATCGGTTGGTAGTAAAATTTCTTATTCTTTTTACCTCCTTTTTGGTCAGGATATCCATCTGTATGCATGTAAATCATATCTCCTTTTTGAATCTTTATTTTATGCGATTTAATGATTATTTTATCTTTAAAACCTATAGTTTCTTTCGAGCCTTTGTATTCAGATAACGATTTACCTCTAACGAGATAGACACTTGTGTGCGTGCCTGCAAATTCAATTTCTTGTTTTTCTGAATCAAAGCAAACAATTCCTAAGTCCATACTGTCCATCACCTTTGCGTCTTTACTTCCTCCTAGGCGTAATTTTATTCTTATGTGAAGTTCCTGTAAGATGTTTTGAGGTTTGTAAAGGTCGTCTTGTAAAATTTCATTTAATAAATTATTCCCAATTATAGTCATAAATGCTCCAGGAACTCCATGTCCTGTACAATCGACAACAGCTAAGTATTTCTTACCTTCTTTTTCATAAAACCAATAGAAATCGCCACTAACAATATCTTTTGGGTTTAACAAAGCAAAATGATCTTTCCAAACAGCTCTCAATGTTTGATTTGATGGTAAAACAGCTTGTTGAATACGTTTGGCATAGTTTACACTGTCAGTAATATAACTGTTTTTAGCTTCTAAAAGTTCTTTTTGTTTAGTTAGTTTTACTTCCGATTTTTTTACTGCACTTACGTTAGTATCAATAAAAATAATTTTATTAACCTCTCCGTTTTGATTCAAAATAGGGGTAAGTGTCGTTTGTACCCATAATATAGAACCATTTTTCTTGAAATGTTTACTAGTGTAGAACGATGATTTTTTAGTTTCAATACATTCGTTTAAAACAGTCGAAATCCCTTGAAAATTACTCAGTTTTCTAATGTCCTTTCCTATTCTTTCTGCAATTTCTTTTGGCGATAGATTGTACATTTGTATTGCTCCTTCATTTATCCATTCAATCATACCGTCTTTATTAGCTATTATTACGGTGCTATCTACTTCTTTTGCTACAATTGAAAGCTTTTCAAGTTCTTCGTTCTGAGCCTCTAACAACTTGTTTTTCTTTTTATTTTTAAAATAAGAGAAAATAACAAACCAAGTAAAAAGAGTTCCAAGTCCAAAAATAACCATCATGATAAATTTTTGATTTTTTTGACTTTCAATTTCAATGTTATTTTTTTCTAATTCAGCTTTTTTTAACAAAAGTTCTTTTCCTTTCCGTTCTGAGTTATATTTCATTTCTAAGGCTAAGATAGTTTCTTGCTTTTTTTCATCTTTTAGAGTGTCTTCATACAATTTAGCTTTTTTGTAATTGTTGTAAGCAGCTTTGTATAAACCCTTTTCTTCGGCAATGTCAGCCATTAAGAGGTAGTAGGCTATTAGTGTTTTTTTCCCTCCAACAGCAGAATTAATAGATTTTAAAGAGTCTGCATATAGTTCTGCTTGTTCTATTTTATGAAAATCTAAGTATAGTTTTGAGGCGTATTGATAATAAGACGATTGCAAGTTAATCGAGTTTAATTTATCTAGCATTGGACGAGCTTTATTTAACCATTGTATGGAGGAGTCAAAATCGTTGTAAACTTCTTGATAGCAAGATGCTAATCCAACCAAAGAGTAAAAATAATCAGGTGTTACAATTTTGTTTTCTTCTGATAATTTAAGATAAGATTTATATTCTACAATTGCTTCTTTAAATTCCCCCTCATTTTCTTTGTATGCTGCAAGGATATTGATTGCTATTATTTTTGAAAGAATGTTTTGAGATTTAAAAGCAATTTGTTTAGCTCGTATAGCATAATTTAAACCTTTTTCTTTTTCTCCCATTTCAAGCATTAATTCAGAAAGGTTAACTAAAATTTGTACTTGAAAAGCAGTGTCGCTAATTTTTTCCATCGCTTCCAAAGCTTTAAGCGTGTATTCGGCAGCTAAAGATGTTTCTCCTTGATAGCTGTAAATAGCTCCTTTATTCATGTAACCTCTCCCTTCTCCTCTGGTAAATCCAATGGATTGACTTAGTTTGATACTTTGATCAAGAAAAAAAAGTGTTGAATCGGGGTTGGTGTTAAAGTATTGCGAAGCAATTTTACTCAATGCATTAACCTTTAAAGTATCGGCACTTTTTTCAGAACGTACAATATTCCATAAGCTATCTAAGTCTAATTTGTATATTTGCGCATTCTTAGTCGTAGGAATGAGCAAAAATAAAAGTGATAGATAAATAAAATATGTTTTTGTTCTTATAGAATGCATGTATGTAATTAGATAAAAAAGTATAATAATTCAATAAAGATAGAAATCTGAATCGTATAAAACAATCAAATTGATTAAAACTCGTTATTAAAATTTATGAAACTATTTGTATTTCTATCATATTTACTTTTTTACACCTCTTTTTTAGCACAAGAAAAAGAAGCTTTTAAAATAGAGAATATTTTAGTTGAAGGTAATGTAAATACATCAACTGATGCTATTATTACATTAAGTGGACTTAAAATAGGGCGTTATACTACTATTCCTAGTCGAGATGTGCAACAGGCAATTAAACGACTTTGGAATGAAAATGTTTTTGATAAGATAGAAATAAGAAAAGAAATTTTAAATCATGAAAACACACTGATTATAAATTTGAAAGAGTACGAATTGTTAGGTCATGTTAATTTTGAAGGTTTAAAAGCTTTTGATATTCAAAAATTAAAAAAGAATAAGAGAATTAACGAACTTAAACGTTATTCTCCTAATGCACTGAAAATTATAGAATATGAAATCACTAATTATTTTAAGAAAAAAGGATATGTGAATGTGCGAGTTAGGAGTGAGGCGGTAACAGATACGACAGGTAAGGTTAATTTAAATTATACGATAATTAAAGGTAAAAGACAAAAAAAAGGAAAATATTTTTTTGAAGGAAACACTAGTTTTGGAGCTAAAAAAATCACAAAATATATCAATAACAATACGAAAGAAAAGAGTATTCTCAATAGAGGAAACAACAAAGAAATTGAAATAAACAATTCGGTTCTTAATTTTTATAAAAGTCATGGGTTTTTAAATGTTGAAGTAAATACAAAAAGTAAATTTAAAAATGAGAATCGAAAAGATTTTATAGTTACCATTAACGAAGGGGAACAGTTTTATTTAGATAGTGTAATTTTTTCAGGAAATAATGTTTTTACAGACGTTGAATTAAACTCAATAGTGAAACCTTTATTAAATAAAGAATATGATGAAGAAAAATTAAAAAAGCTACTTTATTACAATGAGAAACAAACAGATTTAACATCGCTATATTTTGACCACAGTTACGCTAATTTCAAGTTTAATTTTACTTCAACTTTCAAGCAAGATAATAAAGTGTCAATTCACATAGAAATAGAAGAAGGAAAACGCTATGAATTTGGTAGTATTAATTTTGTAGGCAACGTTAGAACTAAAGATAAAATACTGTATCATACTGTATTAACTAATTCAGGTTTGCCTTTTTCAAGGAATAGAATTATTTTGTCGCAACAAAAATTAATGCAATTAGAATATTTTGTTCCCGAAAAGTTTGACGTTCAATTAACTACCGATACTACAACAAAAGAAGTAGCTGTAACTTATATTTTGAAAGAGAAAATTTCTGATCAGTTTTTAATTAGTGGAGGTTTCGATGGTCGATACCTTATAGGAACATTAGGATTTGATTTTAAGAATTTTGAATTAGCCGATGTTTTTAAAAAAGGAACGAGATGGAATCCATTACCAGCAGGAGGAGGGCAACATTTATCGCTTAAAGGGCAAAGTGATGCTCAAAATTATTATGGCTTTTCTTTCCTTTTTGAAGAGCCTCGATTAAATAATAAAAAAATAGGTGTAAATTATTCTTCCGATTATGCTTTTTATAAAACAGATGATAAAGGAACGTTAAAATTGTTTTCTACTCAAGTAGGTTTAACTCATTTTCCAACCAAAAAGAAACCTTTCTTACGCTTAAATCATCAATTAAATTACCGCTATTATCAACCTGAATCTTATCCGTTATTTAATTTTAGTACAGGATTCTTTAATGCATTGACTTATAAAGCCACCTTAATAGAACAAACTACAAACAATAGCTTTTTTCCAACAAAAGGTCATTATTTAAAATTTCAAGGAGTAACTACCTTCCCTTCTTCTTTTGCAAACAAAGATTTAGAAAACTTATCGAATCAAAAAAAATATAAATGGTTGGAATATTATAAAATAAAAATAGCTTTTAAACAATTCTATCCTTTAGGAAATAAAAATGTGTTATATGCTCATTTTGGAGCAGGATATTTAGGGCGTTTTAATTCTAAATTAGATGTAGTTCCTTTCGAAAGATTTCTAATGGGGGGGACAGGAATTACAAATTACAGCATCAATGCCAACGATATTATAGGCTTGAGAGGTTACGATGCAGGAGCTTTGTCGTCAGCTAGTGGCGATGCTATTGCAACTAAAATGGGAGTGGAGTTAAGACGAAAATTAATTACCTTTGATAAATGGATGATGACCGTTCATTTGTTTTATGAAAATGGAAATACTTGGAATTTAAACGATAAAGTAGTCCTAAAACATGCTTTTGGGATAGGAACGAAGCTATTTATTCCAATGCTAGGAGTGGTTGGTGTAGATGCTGGATGGGGAATTAACCGAGTAGGATATAATTGGAAACAACCCACCATTCAATTTACAATAGGTTTAAACGTCGGAGATTTTTAAGAAAAAAAGGAAAAACTATTTTGCAAAGAAATTTATACATACAAATATTATCTTTAGTTATCATTTTTAGAGTGTTGTGGTTTTACATAACTATACCATTTTATGCACTCCAATATTCACCTTCAAAAGGTTTTTTCTTTGTTAAAGATATTCATGGCGAAGTACTGAAAATAACGGCAATTCTATATGCTATTTATCAATCGGTATTGATAGCTAAAGCAAAAGAAAATGCTAAACTAGCACAGTTATTAATTGCCATTAGAAACAAAAAAATAAAACAAAGCGATTGGAGAAATATTCGATATGCAATTGTAAAAATATTTTTTATCCCTTTAATGTTACCATCTGCAATTATCTATTTCAAATTATTTATCGAATTATTACAAGTTCATCAAACTTACGAAAGTTATATTCTGTGGTTCAATCAGTATCTATTTTCCTTAGTCATCTATGGCGTGTCTTTTATCACTCTTGGATTTTATGCTTTTGGCTATCTTATTGAATCTGAAAAATTAAAAAGCTCCGTAAAATCAGTTGACAATACCTTTTTAGGTTGGGTAGTTTTGGCAATTTGCTATGTTCCATTTTTTATTTTTATAACACAGTTTATTCCTTTTCCTACACAGGATTATGCTTTTTTTATCAATCAAGAAATAACTCTTGTAGTTCGTTTATTTTTGAGCTTTTTAATGATTTTCAAAATGTATGCAGTCATCAATTTAGGTGCAAAATGCTCTAATTTAACAAATAGAGGAGTCGTCACAACAGGAGCTTATCAATACATCCGCCACCCACATTATTTAGCTAAATTACTTGTCTGGTGGATAACTTTTCTTCCTTATTTAGTTCATCACTATTGGGCAATAGGAGCAATGGTATTTTGGAGTGTTGTTTATTTTTTAAGAGCGCTAACCGAAGAAATTCACCTCTCAAAAGACTCCTCCTATAAAGAATATAAAACGCAAGTAAAATGGATGTTTATTCCTTATATAGTTTAAGTTAGTTTGAGTATATTTGCAATTCAAATTATAGGAACAAAAAAATGAATCTTCAACAAAGAATAAACAGTGCCGTTCAATTAGGAAAGGTTTTAACCGCTATCGGAACTCAACAAAAATGGGTCGATTTTTCCTTAGGTATTACTGCCGAAGAATATGGTAGATTGCAAGAATTAACAAAAACAGTAAAACATCATAACGGCTGGTTTACTGAAAAAGAAGTTTTGTTTTCTTTTCAATCTTGGGGCGAAGGTCTAACGGAAGATAACCTTCAAAAATGGTTAGGAAACTATACCATTCCTTCTGATTTAACAAAGTCGGTAGCCGTTATAATGGCAGGAAATATTCCAATGGTTGGTTTTCACGATTTATTGTGCGTCTATTTACTGGGAGGAAAAGTAAAAGCTAAATTAGCTACCGACGACAAAATTTTAATTCCAGCAATAGTTAAAACGCTCTCCATTTTTGACGATGAGGTCAATCATAAAATTGAATTTATACCTTTCAAATTAGAAGGGTTTGATGCCGTAATCGCAACAGGAAGTAACAATACCGCTCGTTATTTTGAAACTTATTTTGGAAAATACCCCAATATTATAAGAAAAAACAGAACATCAGTAGCCGTTTTAAATGGAAGAGAAACCCAAGAAGAATTAAAAAAACTAGCAGACGATGTATTTCGCTATTATGGATTAGGGTGTCGAAATGTAACCAAATTATTTATTCCCAAAGAATATGATTTGAATCTGATTTTTAAAGCGTTTTTTGACCATATTTATGTCGCCGAAAACAATAAATACGCCAACAATTACGACTATCATAAAGCCGTATATTTAATGGAACAAGAAGAAATGATAGAAAACGGATTTCTGTTACTCAAACAAGACAAAAGCCTTCACTCTCCTATAGGAATGTTGTTTTATGAATATTATGACGACGCAGAAAGTGTAGCGAATTATCTAGCTGAAAACGAATCCGAAATACAGTGTGTCGTAGCTAAAAATAAAATACCTTTTGGCAATTCTCAAAAACCAAAACTGTGGGATTATGCCGACAATATCGATGTTGTAGAATTTCTATTAAGTCTTTAAAATAAGGCTTTGGGTGTGCCCCTCTCTTTTAAAAACAAAAGAGAGCGTCGGGCTATACGCACTCGCTTTTTTTTATTTTCTATCGTAAACAACGATAGAAAATAAAAAAAGAGCTCAAACAAAGCTACTATCCCTCACACAAAAAAAAACATTAGCCAAATATGACAAAACAAGAAGCATTAATTTATTTAAACGTAAATGAAGAAAATTGGCAAGAAGAATTAGAAAACAAACTATTTGAATTAAAAAAAGATTTATTTAGACGAGTACTCATTCCTAAATTATTACTCAAAAAAGCAGAAACAATAGAAACTTGGCATCAAGCTTCCTTAGTGTTAGGAGCAGAAGAAATAGAAACAGAACACGGAACCCAAACATTACCATTGATAAAAGATGGAAATGTAGCTTCCATTTTAGCGTTGTATAGAGCATTCGAAACAGATCTAATAAAATTAAAGCTAAAACTAAGTAAAACACTAAAGGCAAAAGAAATAGCAACGTTATTAAGAGAAATTTCGGCATTAGAAATTCAAAGGCAAGAGCATCTAAAACCATTGGCAATACAATTGTTTTCTAATCAAAAAAACAATTTTGAAGTAAAAATTTCAGACGACAATCATACAGGGATAATTATTTCAGAATTAAAACAATGTAAGAAAAATACAATAAACAAGAAAAAAAACTTATTTTTGCTACCTTACTTTGAAAAAGACTTACAAAGAATATTAAAATCGAGGAACTAAATTATGTTTTATAAACTATGGAATAGTGGACCAGTAGGTCATATATTAGCTGACGTTTTGTTAGCTACTTCAATTTTAGTAGCCTTGTATTTACTCTTTATCGGTTATCGAAAATTTTTAACTTACCTCGGGTTAGGACGGTTAAAAAATACTACCGTTAAATATGCCAAAGTCTATGACTTAAGACCTCCTTATGCAAAAGGGAAAGTTCAATTCGGATATGAATTAGGAGAAGAAACACAAGTTAAATTTCAAATTATAGACAAAAATGAAAAATTAATAAAACTTTTTGAAGAGGAAAAAAAACAAGAAGGAATATACCCAATAGACTTCGATACCACGAATTTTTCTAATGGAGAATATTTTTATCAGTTAATTACTCCTTACCAAACAATAACTAAAAAGTTTTTTATTGTAAATTAGCCTTATGAAATTAAAATCAATTCTATTTATTGCAATTATAACCCTAATAAGTCAAGCATCTTATGGGCAGTACAACTCAGGAACAAAGAAAAAAAATAGTGGGCATGGAGCTCGAGAACCCCATCACTCTGTAATCAAAGGAGGCTTTAAATTGCCAACTCCTATTGGAAATAAAGCTTTTAGGAGAATTATGAACGGAGTAACCGATTCTGATTTTTCGTATAATTATAGATTGTCTAGCAACTTTACATTCGGAGCAGGAATAAAATACGGATTGTGGGACATTGATGTAAATCAATTTTCTGGAGATGCTCATGGGAAAATGGAAATATTAAACCCTTTTGTTAGTTTTTCCAAAGTATTTGAAGAAGACAAGCAATTCTATGTAGAAACAGAATTTAAAGTAGGTTATAATATGATAACAACCAAAAGTAATTTAGGAGCACCCTACAAACAGACAGGATTAAATTTTGAACCAAAAGTAGGCTTTTATTTAAAAGCGTCCGATATGTTAGCATTTGGTTTAAATATTAATTATAACTACATTCAAACAAATTTTTCTAGAAACAATATGGACTTGTCATTGATAGCAATTGATCACTATCCAGGAGTAAATGCTTCGGAAGAGAAAGGAGCAACACAGTATTTTTCGGTGGGTTTTGGTTTTTATGCATTTATACCTAATAAAGACGATAGAGCAGCAGCAAAAGATCATTAATTAAAATTAATTTATTAGCAAATTAGATATGTACAAATCAGATGTAGAAGGATTAGATGCTTTTGTTGTCAAATACAAAGCGTTAAATAAAGAAATAGCAAAAGTAATCGTAGGTCAAGAAGAAGTTGTAAAAGAAGTTCTAATCACTATTTTTAGTAAAGGACATTGCTTGTTAGTCGGAGTTCCAGGGTTAGCAAAAACATTGCTAGTTAATACCATAGCCGATGCTTTAGGACTTGGATTTAATAGAATTCAATTTACTCCCGATTTAATGCCTTCAGACATTATAGGTTCGGAAATATTAGACGAAAACAAACAGTTTAAATTTATAAAAGGACCTTTGTTTTCAAATATAATTTTGGCAGATGAAATCAATAGAACACCTCCCAAAACACAAGCCGCTTTATTAGAAGCAATGCAAGAAAAATCAGTTACAACAGCAGGACATACCTATCAGCTAGAAAAACCTTTTTTTGTGTTAGCCACCCAAAATCCTATTG
>CAMZKF010000097.1 GCA_947311095.1 uncultured Flavobacteriales bacterium | reverse complement strand
TAAATATATTTTAAAAATTGTTAGGTTTAATTAAAAGAAAATTTCTCCTATACCTTCTCTTATAATTTCTATTTGACCATTAGTGCAATCAATGACAGAAGAGGGTACATTTTTACCATATCCTGCATCGACTACTAAAGCTATTTGATTTCCTATTTGTTCCTCTATTGCTTTTGGATCTGTAGTATAATCAACAATTTCATCTACATCGTGAACCGATGTTACTGCTAACGGATTTCCTAGTTTTTCTACAATTACTCGAACAATATCGTTGTCTGGTATTCTTATTCCTACTTCTTTTTTATTGTTCCCAAATAGTTTGGGTACTAAATTACTTGCGTCTAAAATAAAGGTGTAAGGACCAGGAAGGGCTTTGTTCATTATTTTGTAAACTCGTCTATCTATTGGTTTTGTATAATCAGAAAGGCTACTTAGATTGTTGCAGATAAGTGAAAAATCAGCTTTTTTAGTTTTAAATCTTTTAAGCGAGCCATTTTTTCAAGGGCTTTTTTATTGTTCAAATCACAAGCAAAACTATATACTGTGTCGGTCGGAACAACTATAACTTCTCCTTTTTTAAGGGTTTTAATTACTTCATTGATTTTTCTGTCATCAATGTTATTACTTGAAAAAAATTCTATTATCATAATGTCCTCAATTTTTGAAGTACAAAACTACAAAAATTGAGGTTTATGACAATCAAAAACTAAGGTATTTAGTTTTGATTTGTTTTTGTTTGCATTTTTATATCAATAATCAATTGAATTGGTATTGAATATTGTTTTTTTTTGCGTTAGGGATAGGAGCGGCATCCTTTTTTATTTCAAAAAAGATATAGCGGATAGCCCGTTTAAACGCCCTAATACTTATCCATTTAATTTATTGTAATCTGCTAAGAATTTTGCTAGTCCATTGTCTGTTAATGGGTGATTGATTAACGCTAAGATAGCACTTAGGGGACCTGTCATTACGTCAGCTCCAATTTCTGCACATTCAATTATGTGCATTGGGTGACGGACTGAAGCGGCAAGTATTTGAGTGTCAAACATATAATTGTCAAATATTAAACGAATTTGTTCGATTAACGCAACTCCATTTGTAGAAACATCGTCCAAGCGACCAATAAAAGGAGAAACATAAGTAGCTCCTGCTTTAGCAGCGATTAATGCTTGACCTGCCGAAAATATTAAGGTACAGTTTGTTTTTATTCCTTTTGTAGAAAAATATTTTATAGCTTTGATTCCTTCTTTAGTCATAGGAACTTTGACTACTATATTGGAGTGAAGTTCAGCTAAATCTTCTCCTTCTTTTACCATTCCTTCGTAATCAGTAGCAATAACTTCGGCACTTACAGGTCCATCTACAATGTTGCAAATGTTAACGTAGTGTTGGAGTATGTTGTTTGCTCCAGAAATACCTTCTTTTGCCATAAGAGAAGGGTTGGTGGTAACTCCATCTAAAATACCTAAATCTTCTGCTTCTTTTATTTGGTCAAGGTTGGCTGTGTCGATAAAAAATTTCATAAGTCTGAATGTTGTAATCTTAAAAGTGGTTAATAATTTTGTATTGCAAAAGTACGTTCTATAAATTGTTTTTAGAGGAAAAAGAAATTAACAGAAAGCTAGATTTGTTAAGAAATTTAATGAGACGGCAATAGAGCATAAGATTTAAAATGTTAATATTTTTTATAAATAGAATGTTTTAGAGTTTATAAAGAGGTCTTATGGTTTATTATCGTTAAGCTAAATAAAAGAGTCCGTTTTTTTATAGCTTACTTGTTTTTTTGATATAAATTCATATATTTATTAACTCTATGAAAAAAATAAAGTTTTTATATCTACTTACTATTTTAATTCTGAGTATTCAAAACAAGTTCTCTCAAACAAGTTCAGATTCTCTTTGGGGTGTTTGGGAAGACGATACACAGCATGATACTGTGCGGTTGAAGGCATTGCTAAGGTATGAAACAGAAAATAATTTTATGGATAATGCTCCCGATAGTGCATTAGTTTTATTTCGTCTGGGGGAGGTTTTTGCAGAGAAACAGAAAGAACATAAGCTTTTAGCTAAGATGATAGGAAATCAAAGCGTATGTTTTATTAAAAAATCGAGTTATGGAGAAGCTATAAAAAAGGCGGAAGAAGCTCTCTCTATTTATAAGTCTATCAATGATTTATCAGGCGTAGGCTGGATTTATCGAATTTTGGGAGGCGTATATTATTATAAGGGAGAAACTAAAGAAACATTAGAATATTGGAAAAAATGTGCTGAGATTAATAAACAGTTAGGAAATGAAAAAGAAATTTCGGCTATTTGGAATAATTTAGGGATTGTATATTCCGATATGGGAGATTTGGATTTAGCAATGAGTTACTATAAAAAAAGCTTAGATTCGGATTTAAAGAGTGATAATTTAGAAACTATTAGTCATTCTTATTTGAATTTGGGGAGTTTATATGGGAAGAAAGGTAAGTCTGATTCGGCTCTAATTTTATATAGAGAAGGGGTAGAGTATGCAAAAAAGAGTAAAGATTTGTCAACGTTAGCAAACTTATATAATGGAATAGCTGTTCTATTTAAGAAAAGAGGGGATTTGGAAAAAGCACTAAATTATTATGAAAAGAGTTTAAGAATAGCGAACAAATCGGGAAATAAAAGAGCCGAAGTTGCTAGTTATTTGAATACAGGAACGCTTTATTCTATGCTTGATAATGATACGTTAGCATTGGATTATTTTTTGAAAGGAAAAAAAATAGCAGAAGAGATAGGAAATAAGCATTTAATAGCTTATTCCTTTGTGAAATTAGCGTCGTTTTATCAGTCTAAAAATTTAATAAATTCAATTTATTTTTATGAAAAAGCTTTAGCTATAAGAAAAGAAAAAAAAGAAGCGATAGGACAAAGTTTAGTTTCTCTTTCGGAAGTTTATTTAGAATTGTTGAAAGAGCTTAGAGAGAAGGGAGAAAATAGTGTGAAAATTGAGGAGGGAGAAAATAGTATAAAGTATAAAGATAGCAGAGTAATACTTTCTAGGGTGGAAGAAAAGCTTACAGAAAGCTTAAAGGTAAATAAAAAGGATGATGATATCATTACTCGTTCTCATTCATATTTAGTTTTGGGAATGCTGGAGGATTTTAAAGGAAATAAAAAAAAGGCATTAAAAGATGTTGAAAAATCGTATGAATTAGTAAAAGGTATAAACGCAGAATCTCATAAAGAAGAAGTTGTTAAGTATCTATTTGAATTGTATAAAAGTAATAATAAATACAAAGAAGCTTTAGAAATGTATGAATTGTATATAGAGGCAAGAGACAGCCTCGAAAGCGAAGAAAATCAAAAAGCTTTAATTCAACACGAATACCAAACCAAATACGAAAAACAAGCCATAGCCGATAGTTTAAAAAACGCAGAAACACAAAAAATAAAAGAAATAGAAATCGCCAAGCAAAAAACGGAGCTAAAAAACAAGCAATTGCAACAATACGCTCTATTTGGAGGCTTAGGATTGGTCGTTTTATTTGCCTTGTTTATACTAAAAAAGAATAAAGAAATAAATAGTCAAAAACAAGAAATAGAAAATCAAAAAGAATTTGCCGAAGAGCAACAGCGTTTTGCCGAAGCTCAAAAAGAAGCACTAGCCAAACAGCACAATCAAATACGTGATAGCATCGATTATGCACAAACTTTGCAAAAAGCAGTACTACCGTCGTATGACGATGTAACCCATAACTTTCCTAATAATTTTGTATTATTTCAACCCAAAGACGTAGTAAGTGGCGATTTCTTTTGGACGTATGCTAAAGACGATTTAAAATACCTAGCAGTAGTAGATTGCACCGGTCATGGAGTACCTGGAGCATTTATGACCATTGTAGCCAATAATTTATTGAATGAAATTGTACAAGACGATTTCAATACCCCCAAAGAAATAGTAGAGGAGTTGCACCAACGTATAAAAATAAGAGTAGGTGGAAGTAAAGACGCAAAAGTTCGAGACAGTATGGATTTAGGGTTGCTGTGTTATAAAGAGCAGAAGCAAGAAATCTTATTTGTAGGAACACACACCAGTTTGTATTTGGTGAGAAACGGCAAGTTGCAAAAATTTAAAGGTTCCAAAGCCGATATCGGTTATAGCGACACCATAGATTTAAAACAACATTGTATTTTAGTACAAAAAAACGATATGCTTTATTTTCACAGCGACGGTTATCCCGATCAAAAAGGCGGAGCAAAAAACAAGAAATTTTATTACCAACCGATTAGAAATAAGTTTGAAGAAATAAGCCTTTTGAACTTGGAAGAACAAAAATCTATAATGCAAAAAACCTTCAATGATTGGAAAGGCGACAACGAACAGTTAGACGATGTTTGTATGATAGGAGTGAGGGTGTAAGTAGTTGGATTAATATGTAAATTACGATATTGTAAATTTAGGTTGGAATAAGAGAACTAAAGAGAATGGAGGTGCTAAAAAATATAAGTGTCAAAAAAAAAAGAAAAAAAAGTAATTTTAATTAGATTTTAATAAAAAAAATATTATTTTTGTGGCATAATCAAGGTCTGGTAGTTCAGTTGGTTAGAATACCTGCCTGTCACGCAGGGGGTCGCGAGTTCGAGTCTCGTCCAGACCGCTAAGTGTACTTTTTAAAGTACCAAAAACTTAAAAAGCTTTAGTATTTACTAG
>CAMZKF010000096.1 GCA_947311095.1 uncultured Flavobacteriales bacterium | reverse complement strand
TTAGGGAGATTGGCTAGCTCCGCTAGGAGATCCGCCAATCGAACTTAACTTTTATGCCGGTCTATGTTTATATTCATTTTTAGCCTTGTCTTTTTTACTTACAAGTAATTATTTTTATATTTGTGTTCATGAGGTCGCTATCGCTTAGTTGCTTCGTTTTTTTTGACTAAGAACTAAGTAAAACGGTCTCATTTATACCTTTAAAAAGAAATAAGAGAATAAATAAAAAAATGAAGAGCCTGTCTAGCTTGAAGACACAGAGCATAGAGAAAATTAAGGGCTCTTTTTCCGTCTTGGGGAAACAAGCGGATAAGTATTAAACTTTTTAAATAAAATTTAGTCTTTTCCGTTGAATCACTAATTATGATGCGTAAAAATAAAGTTTTATGCCGACATAACAAGAGTTATTGTCAACGATACAACAAAATAAATAGTCCTTTTCTAACTTATTTTCAGAACACCTACCTCCATAAACTCAGATAAGACGTATTTTCAACCTTACCTAATCAAGTTTATATGCCCTATTTTTTCATGGTTTTCAAGCTTCCCTATTACCTTATATTGAATTTTCCAAATATAAGTATCGCTTGGTAAAAGTATTCCATTTTTTGTTCCATCCCAACTAGCACCTAGTACAGTCGAATAAAAAACAATGCCTCCGTTTCTATCAAAAATATACAGAGAATAGTCTTCGTCAGAAATACTAGAAACCACAGGAGTAAAAAAATCATTTATATTATCATTATTAGGAGAAAATGAATTTGGAATATAAACACTTGAACTATTTTGAATTTGAACAATATGCGTAGTTGTATCATAACAATAGTCATTTGAAGCGATTAACTCTACAATATAACTATCGCCTTCCGTATAAGTTTGTTCTTCGTCTTCATTAGTAGAAGTCTCACCGTTTCCTAAGTCCCAAATATAATTAGAACTATTAACAGAGTAATTAGTAAAAGTAATCTCCAAAGGTGCGTAACCAACAGAGTCATTCATTTCAAAAGCTGCTTCTACACTTTGATCAATTAAAGCTAAAAAAGCAGTATCTTCCCCACATTGATTGTATGCAATTACATAAATATCATTAGCTATATTTGTTGCAATAAAGTTTTCTGAAGCCCCTGTATTCCATAAATAAGAATTTCCTCCATTAGCATAAAAATAACTTTCCACATTGGAACAAATATTTGAATCTCCTACAATAGAAGCGATTGGCGAATTTCCAAAGTCAACAATGGAAAAATAAGCGGTATCTGTTCCACAATCATTATTGGCAACAAGGTATCCGTTTCCTGTTAGGCTAGTATAAGAATTGTTAACACTTCCATCGTTCCAAATATACGAATCTCCTCCTGATGCTGTTAGCGTAGTAGCTAAGTTATCACAAATAAATAAATCTCCTAAAACTTGAGCAGTTGGAGGTATTCCACTAATTGAAATTGTCATATAAGCCGTATCTACCCCACAAGCATTGCTTACTGACGCATATATCGTTTCGGCTGAAGTTGAAGTATATGTTGAACCAACACTCCCGTTATTCCAAGTAAAAGGAGCATCACCTGAAGCTGTAATTACAGCACTTTCTCCTTGGCAAATTGAATTATTTCCCGATAAAATTACATTTGGAGAGTTCCCCAAGTCAACAATAGTAAAATGAGCGGTATCTGTTCCACAACTATTACTTACAACGACATAACCTGTTCCTGCTAACGACGAATAAGTTGTTCCTGTTGAACCGTCGCTCCACGTGTAACTATCCCCTCCACTAGCCGTTAGCGTTGTTGGTATATTATCACAATAATTCAAAGCTCCTGTTGTAGTTGCAACTGGAGGTGTTCCGCTAATTGAAATTGTCATATAAGCCGTATCTACCCCACAAGTATTACTTACTGATGCGTATATCGTTTCGGCCGAAGTTGAAGTGTATGTTGTCCCAACACTCCCGTTATTCCAAGTAAAAGGAGCATCACCTGAAGCCGTAATTAGGGTACTTTCTCCTTGACAAATTGAATTATTACCCGATAAAGTTACACTTGGAGCTTCTCCATTCCACAAAATGGTTACTCTAGCTGTATCTACTCCACAAGTAGAAGAAGATGTAGTTGCGAAAAATACACCAGCTGTATCAACAGTTGTAGTGTTATTTGTTGTTCCATCAAACCATTCAAAAGTTCCTGTTCCAGAAGCGGTAAGTGTAATTATTTCTCCATCACAAAGTGAACTTGAAGAAGCTGTTACATTAACCGAATTTGCCGAACTTTGGTTAATTTGAATACTATCTAATATTGTGTCTCCACACGGAATTGCGTAACCAACATAAAGCATTAAAGGAAATACGTCTGAAGCACTAGAATAGTAATCTGTTGATAAGTTAGTAGGAGTTGAAAAAGTTCCATTTCCTCCAAGCCAAAAAGTATTATTATTTGAAGAAACTGCGGTTAAACTTACCGTATCGGTTGGACAAATACTAATAGGAGATGTAGTTGTAATTTCTATACTATCCACAATTATTGGAGCTTGACATCCGCTATTGGTATAGGTAGCAGTTCCATTTGCTGTATAATTTACTGTACCTCCATCTTTTAAACTTGAGTTACCTCCAGGTATTCCGTTTTGATTAATCAATAAATCTCTTTCGTAAGAAACAACATCAGAACAGCCTCCAGGGTTAGAAAAATTCATAGTTAAAGTTCTTGTCCCTCCTGATGAATTATAATTACCAAAATGTCCTGCCGTATTTCCTGCGCATTGAAAGATTAAGTATAAGGTATCATTTAACCCATCAAAAGAATTAAACGAAACATCAATATCTGTACTTGTAATTAACAATACATGAGAATTTGCGGGAAGCACACCTCCAATAGGTTCTTTTAAAAAACCGCAAGTAGTAATTGTAGCATTTAATTGATTGGTAATATTCGCTGTGTTTGCTCCTTGACAAATACCTAGCCATGGATTTGCTGTTGTAGCCCAATTAACAGACAAATCATTGACATTTAATGCCGTTCCTCCAACAGAAAAACGAACCATTTCGTTTTCCCCTTCAGGATTTCCACAAGCATCGACCAATACGCTTTCTATTTCAAAACATTGAGACCAAGTTTTGAGGGGCTGAGAAATCACAAACATAAAAATTATGATTCTGATTATCTTATTGTAATTAAAGTGTTTCAACTTAACAATAGTTTAAAATATTCCGTTTTACATTCTTCATGTAAAAGACGTTTAATTTTCTAATAGGTTGCTAAATTAGTCCTTTAATTTTAACTTAATGTTAATTTAGGTTTAGGTTTTTATCAACAATAGTTCATTTTCTAGTGAATTAGATCCTTTTTACATTTAAAAACAAGCCGAAATACTTCCAAACTTCATCAATTATACACTCTTTTCCTTTTTTAAGTTTCTAATACTATTATTCGAATTGTTCGCTTTCGGTTATTATTGTCCACCTCCTACCTCTAAAAAATGTTTTTATTACTGTTCGGAAATCTCTTTTTTACACACTTCCGTATTAATACTATAACACCAATTCTTTATTGCTCTAGCTTAATGTATTTTTTTTCTTTTATCTTTTGAAATAAAGCAGTTGTTGCCCCTTCTTTTTTCGCAGCTTTTTGCCAATATTCCAATGCAGTAGCTTTATTATTTAAGAAGTACTGAACATCTCCATAATGTTCTAATATTGTAATTGAATTTTCACCTCCATAAGTTAATGCATCTTCTAATATACTTGCAGCTTCTTTGTATTTTTTTTGTTTAAACAATACCCAAGCATAAGTATCTAAGTAATTAGCATTTTGAGGAGAAATAGCGTTTAAATATTTAGCCATTTTAAGCGCTTCATCTAAGTTCTCTTCTCTTTCAGATAAGTAGTAACTATAATTATTGAGTACAACTACATTCTTAGGATTTAATTCAAGTGCTTTTTCATAATTTTCATCCGATTTTGAGTTTTCTTTTTTCTTATGATAAGCATCTCCTAACATTTGGTAAAATTCTGCTAACATTTTATTATTGTCTAAAACTAAATCTTTTCCAGCATTTAATTTCTCTATAGCTTCATCTGTATTTCCTTTTTGAGTGTTTCCTAACCCGCTAAAAAAGTAATAAAGAGGTTGAGTAGGAAATAAATCGATAGCTTTGTCGCTATCAACAATTAAAGAATCGTATTGTTTTAAATCGGCTTCAAGAAACACTATTTGATTCCATAACAGATATTGATTCCCATCGAGCGAAACTGCTTTTTTATAAGCCTCTAATGCTTTTTCATAAGCTTCTCCTTGAATATATATTTCAGCTAAAGCAATATGACTTTTTGCATCTTTAGGGTGAGCTTTTACCATAAGATTTGCCAATTCCAAGCCTTTTTTGTGCTTTATCTTATTTTCGACATTTACAAAGCCTAATAATATTTGAGTTTTTGTATCAATAGAAGCATTTGGATTTTCAAACCCTTTTATTAGTTCTTGATAAGCTTTTTCATCTTGACCTTTTTCATTATAATAGGAATAAAGAGCAAATCTAATATCTGCATTGTTCGAATCTATTTCAATTACCTTATTGTAGTTGTAAAGTGTTTTTTCTTTATCTCCTTTTTCGTCGTACAATTCGGCTAACAACCCGTAATACGAAGCCTTATTGGGATTTTCTTTTATTAAATTTTCTACTTCTAAAATAGCATTGTCCAATTGGTTGAGCTCCAAGTATAAATTTTGTTTACGCAAGGCTAATTCTTCTGAATTTCCCATTGTTTTTTGAATTTTACTATACGTTTTTAAAGCATCTTCTTTTTTATTTAACACCAAATAATTGTCAGCTAAAGTAAATAGATATTCGTAACGTTCGGGATGTTTATCTATTAACGATTTGTAAAGTTTTAGCGACTTTTCATAAAGCCCATATTTTTGATACAATACAGCCAAATTCGTCTTGTACCAATCATTTTTATCATTAAGCTTCACTGCTTTTTCTGCACTTTCGACAGCTTCCCTCCCCATTTTCTTATACCCATAAATTCCAGATAACTCAAAATAGCTAGCAGCACTATTGGGCTTTATTTTCAAGCCTTCTACAAATAGTTTTTGAGCTAAATCATAGTTTCCTATTATTTTTTGAGTAGTTGCTTCTATAAAATTAGACGCAAATTCATTTTCTTTTTTCTGACTTAATTTGGTTTGATGTTTTCCATTTAATTTCTTTTTCGAGCTACAACTCGAAAAAGAAATTAAAATAAGGGCGATATATAAAATAGATTTCAACAAAGCCTATTCTTGTATTTCTGTATAATCTCCGATACTTAACGTTTTACTACTTCCCGTATAAACAACTTTGTTACCTATCATACTATCGGAAATATTTGCATTTTCAATCTTAGAATCTAATTGAATAATGGTATTTTTAATCAAACTATTTTCAACAACTGTATTTGCACCAATAGAAACGTGAGGACCTATAAGGCTATCTTTTACAACAACATTATCTCCAATAAAGCAAGGTTCTATAATAATTACATTTTCTAATGTTGCATTTGGAGAAATACCATCTTGTTCTTCTTCAAATTCCAACACTCTTTGATTAGAGTGTATGGTTGCTTTGTAATTTCCACAGTCGAGCCATTCTTTAACCTCTCCTGTTTTGAATTCAAGTCCTTTTTGCTTCATATTTTCCAAAGCATTGGTTAATTGATATTCTCCTTTTTCTGTAATTTTATTATCAATTAAGTATTGTAATTCGTTGGCTAAATTTTCACCATCTTTAAAATAATAAATACCTATAATGGCTAAATCAGAAACAAACTCCTGTGGTTTTTCTACAAAATCAGTAATTACACCGTCTTCATTTAATTGCACTACACCAAAAGCACTAGGGTCGTCTATTTGGTTCACCCAAATAATACCATCGTCTTCATTGTTAATTTTAAAATCTGCTTGAAATAGTGTATCGGCAAAGCCTACAACAATATTCCCTTTTAAAGATTCTTTGGCGCATAAAATAGCATGTGCTGTTCCTAAAGCTTCTTCTTGATGATAGATTGTTCCTTTAGCTCCTAAATTCTCTGCTACAGCTATCAACTCTTCTTCCACCTCTTTTCCAAAATCACCTATTATAAATGCGATTTCATCTACTTTATCTGCACAAACTTTGGTTATATCTTCTACTAATCGTTGTACTATTGGTTTTCCTGCTACAGGAACTAAGGGCTTTGGAATAGTAAGGGTGTGCGGTCTCAATCGAGAACCTCTTCCAGCCATTGGAACTATAATTTTCATATTATTTTCTATTATGTTTTATCTATTGGTAATTTTTACTTGTCATAAAATAAGAACGGCTCACAAGGTAATAAATAATTATGATATTTTTTTTAGCATGATGTTAAAAAAGAGTGAATTAAACAAATCCACTCTTTTTTTTTAGATTAATAACGTTGAAAAATTGTCTTTCTTCAAAACACTAAACTTCAACAATGATTAAATTATCTCTCTTTTCGTTCGTGTTTTCGAGGTTGAATTTCTAATTTGTTTTTAGTAAATTCTTTAAACTCTTTTCTACTTTTATAAATATCAACAGCAGTAAAAATAGCCTTCCTAAAAGAAGCTTCTGAAGCTTTGTTTTTACCTACAATATCAAAAGCCGTTCCGTGGTCGGGAGATGTTCTTACAATCGGCAATCCTGCTGTAAAATTAACCCCATTTCCTCCAGACAAAGCTTTAAAAGAAACTAATCCTTGATCGTGATACATTGCCAATATTCCATCGAATTTCAAGTAGTTTTCTGACCCAAACAACCCATCGGCAGCATAAGGCCCAAAGGCCAGAATACCATCATCATTTAATTTTTCCAATGCTGGAATTATAACATCTTCTTCCTCATCTCCTAATAAACCATTATCACCAGCATGAGGATTCAAACCGAGTACTGCAATTTTTGGATTGTCAATTCCAAAATCTTTTGTTAAAGCATTGTGCATTAATTCTACTTTTCGTAAAATTAATTCCTTAGTTAAAGTATTTGCTACTTCTTTTATTGGAATATGATTAGTCGCAACCCCTACACGTAAATTCCCATCAACCATTAACATTAACGATTCTTCGGCATTAGCATACTTTGTCAAATATTCGGTATGACCTGGAAAATTAAAGTTTTCACTCTGTATATTGTTCTTATTGATTGGAGCTGTTACTAAAACATCTATCTTTCCTGCCGCTAAATCTTCGGTAGCTGCCTCTAACGATTTTAAGGCATATTCTCCTCCTGTTGTAGTTGAATCTCCCATCGTAATTTTTATATCCTCTTCCCAAAGATTAATTAAGTTTGCTTTATTAATTTTAGCAACGCTAGCATCATTTGCTTTTACAAAATTAAAATGATGAAGTCCTAACGTTTTTTTATAATATGAAGTAACTTTAGACGAACCATATACGATTGCTGTAATATTTTCTGTCATTCGGTTGTCGGCAAATGTTTTCATAATTACCTCCATTCCTATTCCGTTAACATCTCCAATAGATATTCCTACCTTTACTATTTCTTTGTTCATACTACGCTTTATAATTGATTAAGAAATTGAAAAATAGTCGAACTCCACTTGCTGAGGCCCCTTTAGAAATGTAACCTTTTTTAGCGGTAGTCCAAGCTGTTGGTGCAATATCAGTATGAACCCAAGGAAAATCAGTGAAATGTTCTAAGAATTTCCCTGCAGTAATTGTCCCAGCTTTGGGACCTCCTACATTTTTCAAATCAGCGATATCTGACTTAACGTATTCGTCATATTCATCAAAAAATGGAAATTCAACTACTCTTTCATAAGTGTTTGTTCCCGATGTTTTTAAAGCTGTCATTATTTTATCCGAAGCTGTTCCCATTATAGCCGAAGCCTCTCCTCCCAAAGCAGCAACAGCCGCTCCTGTCAAGGTCGCAGCATCAATAACCAATTCAGGATCATATTTTTTAGCATAGCTCAAAGCGTCTGCTAACACCATTCGACCTTCGGCATCCGTGTTTAAAACTTCTACGTTTAAACCGTTGTGCATTTTTACAACATCTCCAGGAGCATAAGCATTACCACTTGGTCTGTTGTCGGTAGCAGGAATTAAACCAATAACATGGACAGGTATATTTGCTTTTGCTGCGGCGTATATTGCTCCTGCCATTGCAGCTGCTCCTCCCATATCCGACTTCATAAAATCCATTGAGTTTCCTGTTGGCTTCAAACTTAGCCCACCTGTATCATAAACAATCCCTTTTCCTACAAGAACAATCGGCTTCTTGTTTCTTGCATTTTCTGGTTTCCATTCCAAGATTGTAAATGTAGCAGGGTCTATACTTCCTTTATTAACGGCTAATAATCCTCCCATTTTTAAAGTTTCGATTTTTATTTGATCCAAAACCTCAACTTTAACACCTACGGGAGTTGTTTTTTCTACAATTTGATTTGCTAATTCTGTTGCTGTAAGAAAAGATAGGGGTTCGTTTACTAAATCTTTTGCCCAAGCATTTGCTTCAACTCCTGCTATTAATTCTTCTATTTTTTGAGCATCAATTGATTTTGAAACAATGTTTATGGTTGTTAATACGTTTTTCTTTTTATCGGCATCTTTAAAGTATTTTAAGAATTGATAATTAGCTAAAGCCATTCCTTCAGCTAACGAAATAGCATAATTTTCTCCTTTGCTTAAATCTTTTATTTCAATTGCTTGACTTTTAGTGCTATTAATTAACTCTGTAATTTTAGCTCCTATCTTTCGAACTTTTTCATTGTTTTGATAAGACAATTCGTCTTTTACTCTTACAACTACAACTCCACTATCGTATCTATTTAAACTCGCGTATTCGAAATCTTTTTTTAATTTAGAACTTACAAAACCAGTTTCTTTTTCGTTTAATAAATCTGCTGGTAAGTTTTCTAAATTGTTTATAATGTAAATAGAGCACGTTGAGGTTAGCTCTGCATTAAATTTTATATTTGCCATAATAATTGTTGTAAGATATGTTTTAAAGCGTTAAAGTTACTGATTTATTTTTAGCTTATTTAATAATCAAGGCTAAAGATTGATTAGTTTCTTATAAAGAAATTCCCTTTCTTTATTTTTTTTTGTAAAATATCCCAACCAAATCTGTTATAACATAATCTTATTAAACCTAAAAACTACGTTTCTTAACATTTAAATTTAATACTCAAACTGATGCTGTTTGAATTTTCGATAGATAACATCTACTATTGTCATCGATAAAAAGACACTCAAAACAACTATCATTAATTTTAAAGTTACTTCAAAATCTGATAATTGAGGCAGTTGAAAGCCTATTTTACTCCAAGATGTCATTTCCACATTCTGAACTTCTATTCCAAAAGAGCTTAAAACAATTAAACCTCCAATTACTAGCGAAACTAGCCATGCTTTTTTTGAAACTAAAGGAGCTACTACTATTTTCGTTTCTGTTGAAGCTTTTACTTTATCCATAACCAAATCCGTAAAATCTAACGATGGTGTTTTTTGAATAAAATTAGATACAACTCCATCTTTCAATATGTCTTTGTCTGTTTTCATATTTAATAGTCTTTTATAATTGTTCCTAATTCGTTTGCTAGCATTTTATTTATTATTCCAAACATTTTTTTTCTAATTCTCATCAAACTCACTTTTATATTACTTTTAGTCAACCCTGTTATTTTTTCAATTTCTTGAGTCGAAAATTCATCTAAATAACGCAACGTAATTAAAGTTCGCTCTATTGGCTTTAGGTACTCTAAAGCTTTTTGAATATATTTTTTTTGATCTTCTGAATTTAAGTTATCTAACGCTGTTTTATCATTTGCTTGAAATGAACTCATATCTATCCGAGCTACTAGCATTTTGTTTTTACGAAGATGATTAATTGCAGTAAAATAAGTAATCCTATACAGCCAAGTAGAAAATTTTGATTTTCCTTTAAACTGTTTAATTGTTTTATAAGCCTTTACGAAAGAATCTTGCGCTACTTCTTCGGCATCTTCTTCTGACCTAACCATTCTAAGCACCAATGAATAGACCATATTCTTATGCCTATCCACTAGCTCTGAAAAAGCTCTTACATCACCAGACTGAACTCTTTGTATTATTTTATTTTCGTCTATCACTTACTCATTCGTTTTTCCATTTTTAAATCTACAAAGTAAGAAATCGTTAATGCTAAGCCTCCAAAAATAAATGCAAACAATAAACCTAATGAATCTGCCGACACAGAAGAAAAATTAGCACTAATAGCATTCCCAATAACAATACCTATTGGGACTAACAAAAATAATAATGCTGTTCTAATTTTGGAATGCCTCGCTTTTTTACCATCGTTAGGATTCATTCCTGCTTCTATCATTGCTATTTCTTTTCTGTGCATTGCCGTTATAACTACATATACGATTCCAAAAATCATAGCAAACGATGCTAAAGGAACTAAAATTTCTACTGCTTGATACATAATGTTTTGTTTTTTTGATAATTAATAATTTTGAACTACGCTATTCGGTTCATTACATTAGTCGTATAAAAATAAATTAGGGTTACAAAATAATCCTTCTTTTTTATTTTCCACAAAAAAAACAAACCTCAAGAATAAAAGCAGGGTAAATTCACACCTCCTTTCTAAAAACATTTTTTATTTTGATATATTTCCGCCCAAACACTAACGATATAAATCAATTAGACGACTGCCCCTCCCTTCCTCTTTAAAAATAGTTATTAATAAGAATTAAAACTGTTAGTGCTAGTAAAATTATTTCTGCTACAATTGTTTTTTTTAAGTATAGAAAGAAATAGGTCATTGAAATAATAAAAGGTATTGAAAGAAGGTATAAGAATTCAAACGTTTTTGTATGATTTGAAGTTATAGTAAATATAAATAGTCCCCAAATAAAAAAAACAGCCATTGAATTGGTCATTTTTTTAAATTGAATAGTACTCCTTTGTCTTTTTTTGTGAATTTGTAAGAGCCCTAAAATAAAAGTAATTCCACTAAGAAATCCGATGCCGTAGAAAAAATAAGAATGTGCATTTTCTACATATATAGAATAGTTTAAAATATCTATTGGTGAAAATAATTTAATATTGTCTAAGAATAAGAAACTTGAAAAATAATAAATCAGAAAAATTCCTAACGCAATAAAAGGAGTAAGCCATTCTTTTAGTTTGAAAGGTCTAAATATAAATAAAGCAAACCAAGAAAAAGGAATTAGCAATAGAGAAGGTGGGTAAAAAGCTCCTGCAAGAAGAAAAAGCAAGGTAGCGTCAAAAACTTCTGACTTACAACTAACTTGACTGTGAATAGATATCAACCTTCTAAAAGCAAGTATTATAAATAGATTAGAAAATAGAATAGGATGTAGGGTATTTAGTTTAGGAACAGCACTTGTAAGAAGTAAATACAGAAAAGAAGACAGGTAAACATTTCGATTAAAAAAAGCATTTTTATTTATCGTATTATTTAAAATCAAAGCGCTTGATATAATTAAAATCAGAGCTGTAATATTATTTGTAATTGGAGATCGACTAACAAATAAATTGAAAATTAAAGTCGGATTTTCTATTATTAATTGAGAAGGAGTGCTAAAAGAGGGATACCATAAAAGAAGAACCACAAAAGGCAACGTTACTAAAACTAGAGGTTGATTTGTTTTATATATTTTTAAAAGCACTTAAATTATCTTTTTTGTATTTTGAACAAAAATAGTGGATTTATATAAATAGCAATTCATTTATTTGGTATTATTGCAAAAGATTAAAAAAAAGATATAATTATGATAAATGTAGAATCTACTCAATTGGGGCAATTAGCTATTCACAGAGTAGGAAGTAAACACAATGAAGAAGATGTTTTTATTTCTGAAAAACCGACAGAATTGACAGAGGAATTGACAGAACTTTTAAATAATTATTTTTTAAAACCATTTGTAAAAACAACAGAAAAATTCGAATTTGTTCACGAGGTAGAGGTTGAATATAACATATTAAAAGACATTGCTGAAAAAGTATTTCAAAATGAAGAATTATTTTTTGAAGAGTCAGAAAAAATAGTAAAACATTTGTTTGACCAATCGAACCACCCTCACATAAAAGCCGGAGATTTATTTGTCGCTTATTTTGACGAAATGTATTTAGATGGCGAATTATTAAATGCAATTGGAATTTTTAAGTCAGAACGAAAAGACTCATTTTTAAAATTATCAAAAAAAGAGACTCAATTGGAACTATTATCGGAAGAAGGTATCAGTGTAAAAAAATTAGACAAAGGCTGCATAATTCTTAACTCTAGTGAAAAAGGTTTAGTCGTTTTATCGGTTGACAATAATAATTACGATGCTAATTATTGGAAAAAAGATTTTTTGAGTATAGACTACATTAAAGACGATAATTACGAAACAAAAGCATACATGGACTTATGTAAATCTTTTGCTAAAGATGTAATTGGAAATAACGAAACAAAAAAAGAAGAAATAGATTTCATTACTCAATCGGTTAAGTTTTTTGAAGAAAATGAACACGTAGAAACCGAAAACTTTAACGAAGCTTTGTTTGATGGAGTAGAAGAATTGAAAGAAGATTTTGTTGATTATAAAAAGCTTACGAAACAGAATATGATGTTCAAATTTCCGATTCGTTCGATATTTCTCAACCTGTTTTACAACGCGAAAAAAAGACCATCGCCAATACTATAAAATTAGACACCAATATTCAAATCAAAATGAATTTTAACGACGCTGATTCAATTCATAGATTTGTAGAACAAGGGTACGACAACGAAAAAGGAATGCATTTTTATAAAGTATTTTACAATAAAGAAGTTTAAGACTATAAAATAACAAGAGCAAGGTTATTTGAAATCTAACGCATTAAGTTAATGTGACTTTCGTAGGTTTTTTCCTCATCTCTCCAAGTTATTGCTTTTACCTGTACAACATATACGTCGTTGTTTTGTAATACACCTTTGTAATATCCATTCCAACCAACATTTTTATCGTCTGTTTCAAAAATTAATTCTCCCCATCGATTAAATATTTTGTATTCAATTAACTCTTTTACCCCCCAGCCTTCTACGTATATAATGTCATTTACTCCGTCGCCATTAGGAGTGAAAGTTGTTGGAAGACTTATAAAAGTTTCTGGGTGGACTTGAATTGTATAAATGGCATTGTCAGAGAAGCAATTAAGATTATCTGTAATTGTTAATTGATATTCTATATCTTCTAAAGGATGAACCATAGGATTTGTACAAGCGATACAGCTTAATCCATCTTCAGGAGTCCAAGCGTAGTTATAGATAGAAGGATCTAAATTGATTGGTAACAATATTGAATCTCCCACTACTATAACAGTGTCAAAATCAGGAATAAACAAAGGTGGTATCACCACTACAACTGTTTGTGCAGAATTAGCACACCCATTAGTATCTACAACATTTAAAGTATAGGTAGTCGTTGAGTTAGGAGCGTCTTGAATGTTAGGCAAACTATTATCATTAATATTGTAAGTAGGCATTGAAGTCCAACTATAAGTAAAAGTCGAATTAGGGTTGGTTTCATAAATAAAAGCCGTCTGACCTTCGCAAATTGTATCGCCTACAATTGAGATTGAAGGGTTGTCAAAAATTATTATCGCTTTAACAATGGTATCAGTACAAGAATGTTCATTATCCATAACCCCTAGGATTACATCATATGTTCCTGCTTGAGTATAGTTATGAGGGCTAGGATTCTGAGAAGTAGAGGTTTGTCCGTCTCCAAAATCCCAAAAGTAACTTGTAGCATTTAGCGAGTTATTTTCAAAAGGAAAAGGCTGTATACATAGTGCAGTA
>CAMZKF010000095.1 GCA_947311095.1 uncultured Flavobacteriales bacterium | reverse complement strand
TTAAAAATAAAAACTTAATTTTTTGTTAATATTCTTATCATTGAATAATAGACTCTCATCAGCGAAATAAATAGTTCGACAAAAAAAAGCAATAACAAACATTGATATTGTTAATTTTTTCTTAATATTGTACCAAACATAAAAACTTATTATTATGAAAAAAATGACTATTTTAATTAGTGGATTGTTGCTTTGGAGCGCATCTACGTTTGCCCAAGCCGTTAGAGATAGAAACGTTATCCCTTTGGCTGTTAACTTAAACGAAGTATTAAGAATGACCATCACCGATGGAGGAAACATTGAATTTACTTTTAACTCAATAGACGATTACCGTTTTGGTATTTCAGGAGATGCTGGAACATCTGGTTCTGCCAACCCCAACACTTCTGACCCTATGTATGTTTCTAATTTTACCATAGCATCATCTACTCGATGGGAATTGAGCTACGGAGCAGAAGAAGCAACTTTTATAGGCACAGATAATCCAGCGAATACAATGCCTCTAAATAATGTTGGTTTTTCTCTAGCCTCAAATGGAACACATACCTTTGGTACAGAAATAACATCAGCGCCAACAGTTGACGGAGCTCAAGTATCTGCTTTAGAGCAATTTCCTATTGTATTAATTACAGATAATGGAAATATTTCTTCTGGAGCTGGAGATGTAACAGATAATGATTTCACCATTACTTGGAGATGTGGAACTGCTGAAGTTGGAGCTGCCCCTGCTACAATGAACGCAACTGTATTGTTGGAGCAAAATCCTAGCCCAACGCCAGACAGATACATTGTAAACGTTCTGTTTGAGTTAGCATCACTGTAAACAGTAATCTAAAATTCATAAGGTCGATACTCTATTGTATCGACCTTATTTTATACTTTTTTTAAAAATCATTTATGTTAAATAAGCATTCATTTTTTTTGTTTTGTTGTCTCTTTTTCATCTCTTTAATTGGAGTTGCTCAAGACAATACGGCTAGGCTTACAACATTAATTGGTTCTCACATTGAATTTAACTTTAATTCAATTGATAAATATAGAAATGGTATTAGAATACAAGATGGAACCAGTTTAGGAATTTCAATTGCAGATTTAACAGGCGGCACTCTTACGGGATGGCACATTGACGTACAATCTTTTTTATCTCAACCTTCTATTGTCGGAGGAGGAGGAAATACATTGCCTTTAAACACTATTCAAATTGAAGCTACTGACGCTAACGGAAACCTATCAGGAGCTACATTCTCAGGACTTCAAGATTTATCTATCGCTCCAGGAAATGAACTTATGAGTACAACCGACCCCGCTCACCTACCTGCAAATTCTACAACACATCAAATCAATTTGAGTTACGAATGTGGCATTGCAAACGGAAGCCTTTTGGGAAGTACAGCAGACTATTACACCATTGAAGTTGAAATTATCCTTATCCCTGATTTTTAAAACACCTCCAAACACCCCTTAAAGGCTGTTTGGTTTTATTAAATAATTTAATTGAAAGACTTCCTCCTACATATCTTATTCTTTTTATGTTTAACAAACATAGTTTCGGCTCAAATCAATGATTCTTTGCCCTTGCCAGCCGAGGCTCTTATTTTAGACACCCTTGCTGTCGATTCTATCTCAAATATCAATGTTATTGATGAAGAGAAAAATACAAACTCCATCGTTGACCAATTCATTAAAGAAGATTCTGTTTCTGAAATTATTAGGGATATTGAAATTGAATTTATTAAACCAAAAATAGAACAATCTTCTGATTCTATTTATTTTAATGTTTGTAAAATAACAAACACAACCAACCGAGATTTAAGTGGAAAAATAAGAATAAACACACCAAAAGGATGGCATTTAATAGCGAACCCTTCTATGGAAATTATATTACATGCCAATGAATCTATCAGTTTGCCTGTTAGAGTCAGCATTCCCAGAGAAGCAGTTGGAGGAATGGCATACGTTATCGATGCTTCTTTTGAATCTTTGGAAGGTTATTATTCGGGAGCTGCTTATATAAAAATTCCATTAAAAGTAAAATGGGATATGTATTTAGCGAATAGCACCCTTTATTTTAATGAGTATTTTGAAACCGTTCTGTTTGACATTCATATTAATAATAAAGGAAATGCACCAGAACTGATAAACCTTCAATTTAAAGTAGGTCATTTATTAGACATTCTTGAAGTAAATGAAGCTAAAAAAGATTTTTTTGTAAAAGTACCTCCGCAAACAGATACCGTTTTTACCTACACAATTCTACGCTCCCAAATAACTGAAGATAAGCGTAAATATTATAGCCGTATTTGGGACGAATCTACAATTAAAGTAAAAGCCTTATCTGGAAGTGACAATAAGGTAAAAACAGATATGCTTTGGGTTCGTGACTTAGATAATCAATACATTCATGACCGTCAAGAACGCTCTTCACCTCTAAATATTCAAGCAAATGTCTATAATTTATTATCCGCTAATCATCCAAAATTAAATTTAAGGGCTTTCGGACAAATTTTATTTAAAAAACAACACGATTTATCTTACTCTTTTAAATCTAGAAATTTATTTTACAGTCAAAATATTGAAGAAGGACATTTTAAAAACCCCAATAATTACACTTTTAGAATACAATACAAATGGAGAGATAAAATAGCAGCAGAGCTAGGACAAGTTTACAATAACACCATGCATTCTGTAAGAGGTTGGGGAATAAAAGCTCAATACAATTTTAACAAAACAGATGAATTAAGTGCCAGTTATATTATAGGACGATTTTACCCTAGCACAAGCTATTCATTAAAATATAAACGAAAAATAAAATCGGTAAGAGCTTGGGCAGGAATAACACATCAAAACAATCAATACGTTCATTACAAAGCCCTTTCTCCCGAAATTGGAGCTGCTTTCTCTCTATCTAAAATTCATACTTTTAGAATTGGATTAATGGGAACGAATGCTATTTTTGACAATAACCAAGGTATTGGCACACCTAAAGATTCTACCCTACAAGGATTTTCCTACATCGCAAGTTATTCTGGAGCATGGAAAAAATTTAGGATTGGAGGAAACACTAGAAACGACCAATTCAATTTTATAAGAGTTCGACCTTCCAACAAAATACACGGATACATGCGCTATATTATTAATCCTAAAAGTAGAATAAATTTAATTGGAAATTATAACTCTGTTAGCACTTCTGGATACATATATAGTCCTTTTTATAATGGTTCATACAACAAACAAAGTATTTACAGACTAACTTATTTAAATCGAATAAAAAAGAATGTAATACTTGAAGCTGGACCTATGGCTAGAATACTCAATCGTTTACTCATTCAAAATGACACTTCTACTTCCAATTTTACAAATTATTTTGGAGGACTATTTGTTCTTTCTCGAATAAAATTCGATGAATTTCAAATGTTAACCCCTAGTTTATCTATGGGGTACACCTATTTTAAAGATCAATTAAACCCAAATAAAATTATTAGGGAATTACCTGCTATTAATTTAGGTTTAAGTTATATCAATCGAAATTTAGGAGCTAGTGCTAATTATATTTACGGTCCGAATTTCTTTGTTAGAGAATCTTTTTTTCAAAGTAATAAACCTGTAAATTATGAAACTGTTCAAGCCAGAATGTACCATACAAAACATTTTTACGAAAAACATATAAGTATTTCTAATTATTTTACTTATTTCTTACGTTTACCAACCAATAGACAAAACTTTGTTTTAAGTTCAATGCTTAATTTTAATTTACCCAATGGATGGACAGCTAACATTAGAGCAAATTTATATACCAACAGTGTAGATGAAGACACTCAAGGGATTATAACGCATCGTAATTTTAGCATGAATATAGGTATAAAAAAATCCTTTGACATCCCACAACCAAGAATTAAATATTACGACGTCAATATTATTTGTTTTAATGACATGAACGGAGACGGAATTAGAGGAGATGAAGAACCATTACTTTCAAATATTAAATTAAAGTTATCTAAGAGAAAAACAAACCGAAAAAAAACAATTATACGGTTTGGAGAGCAAGAATTAGTAACCAATACCAATGGTGAAATTATTTTAACAGACATACCTCAAGGAGCTTACATAGCCCAATTTGAACCCTTATTCAACTTAGGAAACCTTTACAATGCAAAAGGTGATGAACAAGAAATAGAAATCATTCAAAATATGGATTACTACATCCCTTATGTCGAAAGCTATCAAGTAAACGGAGTAGTTTCTTTAATTAGAGATGAATTTAGTGACAAAGGATTAGTCAATGTAAACGGCGTAAGAGTAGAAGCTGTAAATGAAAAAGGAGAAACTTTTGCTGCTTTAACCGACCCAAGTGGGCATTATGTAATTAATGTTCCACAAGCTGGTTATTTTACAGTAAAAGTCAACAATGTATTTGGAGAAGGGTTTGAAATAGATAAAGATAAATTTTTAATCCAATTTGACGGTTTCAAACAATACACCGTTGATTTTACATTTTATGAAGGTAAAAAAGAAATTAATTTTGGTAATGGAGAACAGTTCTTTAACTTCAAGAGTTTAACACAACAAAAAAGCACCGATTCTACAAACAAGTCACAAAACATTTCGGACTCGCTCCAAAAACCAACAGAAGACAATAAAAACCCTGTGGTAGAAATCCCTACCGAAGTCATGCAACCAAAAAAAGAATTAGAAAATGACATTCGAGCAATCACACCACAAGATTCAACTATTATTCAAGATTCTTTAGTCAAATATATGGTAGAAATTGGAATGGCTACAATATATATAAAAGAGGAATATACCGATCAATTAGCTCAATTAAATATAAAACCTACACCAATAAAAGTAAAAGGAATAACGATTTATGCGTCTTCTGTTTTAAACAATATTGCCGAAGCTGAAAATTTAATTCAAAAAATGGTTAACCTTGGTTTTACAGAAGGAGTCATCGTAAAATCGATAAAAGGAAAAATATATTTTAATAATTAAAAAATAAAAAGCAACCATCTTATTTTTATATCGTCAAGGAATTATAATATTAAGTTTAATACTTATTGTTAATAAAAATAACGTTATTAACATTGATTAATAAGCTTAATTATTATATTTGAATTAAATATACAATTAAGATGAAAAAAAATATCATTATATCTCTATTTTTTATAGCTCAACTTTTTTTGAGCCATAACCTATTTGCTAGTCATGTTCCCGGAGGAAATATAACCTATAGATGTTTAGGCAACAATCAATTTGAAGTTACCCTAACAATGTATGAAGACTGTGGTTCAGCCTTTGAATCAGCTTCTGACCAAAACATCGATGTTGTAAGCTCTTGCGGAGATAATTTATCAATGAACCTTACCAGTGACATTTATCAACAAGAAATATCTCAATTATGTCCTTCTAGCCTAGCTCAGTCAGAATGTAACGGAGGTAATTTACCTGGAATATACATGCATAAATGGAGCGGTACAATAACCTTACCTTCTCAATGTGACTCTTGGACATTTGAATATTCTTCATGTTGTAGAAACGCATCGTCTAATTTAGTCGGAACAAGTAGTGATTATTATTTTTATGCTATTTTAAATAATTTAGACTCTCCTTGTAACTCATCCCCAACTATATCTGCACCTCCAATACCTTATTACTGTGTCAATCAACCTGTTTGCTATAACTTAGGAATAGTTGAAACAGATGGAGACTCACTAGTTTTCTCTCTAGTTAACGCATTAGAAGATGCTTCTACATCAGTTAATTATCAAAGTGGTTTTTCAGGAGCTTCACCAATAAATGGAATAACAATAGATACTGAATCTGGTTTAGTTAGCTTCACCCCTACTGCCATAGGAAATTATGTTGTTGTAATTAGAGTTGATGAATATTTAAACGGTCAATTAATTGGTTCTATTGTACAAGATTTCACATTTGAAATAGCCAATTGTAACAATCAAATAATTAGTTGTAATAATTCTAGTATATCAAATATTAATGGAGCTGTAACACAAACAGATCCTAGTACCATACAAATGTGTGAAGGTGTTCCATTTTCTTTCGATTTAACATTTACCGATCCAGATTTAGCAGATTCTATCTTTGTTGAGAGTAATATTGGAACAGTTTTAAATGGTTCTACTGTAACTTACTCTTATCCTAATTTACCTAGTACAAATGTCATGTCTATGACCATTGCTTGGACACCACCTCCTGGATCTTCAAATATGAATAATATTTTCACTGTAATTGTTAGAGACAATGCTTGTCCTGTTTCTGGATTACAGACTTTGGTTTATACCATAGATGTTTTAGGACCAACTTATGCAGGTCTCGATGTTACTATCTGTCAAGGAGACACCGTTTCATTATCGGCTATAAACGGAAATTCTTTTAACTGGACTAGCGTAAGTGGAGACCCAATAACGCCATCAAATTTTAGTTGTGCAACCTGCGCTTCTAGTCTTGCATCTCCTAGTACAACAACAATTTATAAAGTAGAAAGTGATTTAACGGGTAGTTGTTTAAATACAGATACTGTCGTTGTTAATGTAGCTCCCAATTTTACTTACTCTTTAAACCAATCTGCTCCGTCAGCCTGTTTACAAGCAGACATTCAATTAGAAGTAATTCCAGATGTTCCCAATAATTACACTTACTCTTGGACACCTACCGCCAATTTAGATAATCCAACAATACCTAATCCTATTTTTACCCCTCAATCGCCTGGAACTTTTGACTATGCCGTAGTTATTTCTAGTCCTTTAGGTTGTATTAAATATGATACCGCAACTGTAAATGTAGTCGCTCAATATGCACCTACGCTAACTTTAACTCAAAATACGAATGCCCTCAGTTGCGGAGATTCTATTATTGTAAATATTGATTTAGGAAATGGAATCCCAGCTACTTGTG
>CAMZKF010000094.1 GCA_947311095.1 uncultured Flavobacteriales bacterium | reverse complement strand
CTATATCTAATGGTTCTATTGTTAGTTGGTTTTGGGATTTTGATGATGGAACAACCTTTTTGGGGCAAACTCCTAATCATATTTATAGTAATAGTAATAGTAATAGTAATAGTAATAGTGGTAGTTACGATATTTCTTTGACTGTAACATCAGACCAAAATTGTGAATCCACTCAGGTATTAAATTATACTGTATTTCCTTTACCATCATATGATGCAGGAAGTGATATAACACTTAATTGTCAAGAAACTTCAGGAGTGTTTTCTGCTTCAGGAAATGATACGTATTTTTGGGAAACGCCAAGTGGGAGTATTGTTAATGGGAGTACGGTTCAGGTATCATCTTCTAGTGAATCTGGAAATTATATTTTAACATCAACATCGTCTAATAATTGCGTAGTTAAAGATACGGCAGTATTAATCATAGATACAGTAGCTCCCATAGCCAACTCAGGAATTGATTCTTTAATTACGTGTTATTTTCCTGTTATATCATTAGATGGAACTCAATCTTCTTTGGGAAACGATTATCCTTATAATTGGACAACCAATAATGGCGTTATTGTTTCTGGAAATTCCACCGTTTCACCTCAGGTAAATAAAGACGGAAGGTATTTTTTATTGGTAACTAACACCATTAATAGTTGTACAGCTCTTGATGCGGTTGATATAGGTATAGACACCATTCATCCTATTTCCATAGTAGGAGAAGATACTATAGTGGTGTGCAATGTTCCCGAAATAGAACTTTCAGGAGTCGGTTCATCGGTGGGGAATTATAGCTACCTTTGGTCTTCCGATACTGGTTCTATTCTACAAAACGAAACAACCTTACATCCCACAATAGATTTGGGAGGGTATTACGTATTAACAGTGACGAATAATTTTAACGGATGTTCTTCGCAAGATAGTCTTTTTGTAGCGGAAGATTTAACTGCTTATGTAGATATATTATCTTCGTCGATATCGGTAGATAGTATTTTTCTAACAGCAGGAGATACGGTAAATTATTCATGGATTGGAGATTATGGAAGTGTAAATTGGAATTTAGGAGATAATAATTACACTTCAGATTCGTCGTTTAATCATGTTTATAATTTGTTAGGTAATTATATCGCTACGATTGTTTTAGAAGATTCGTCGGGGTGTATAGCCTATGATAGTGTATATGTATTTATAGATGGTAGGGAGATTATATTTCCTAATATATCTTCTCCTAATGGAGATGATGTGAATGATGTTTTTACATTTAGAGGGGAAAAAATAAAAGAGTTTAATTGTTCTATATTTAACCGATGGGGGCAAGAAGTTTACAATTGGAATACACCTGTTGGAGGTTGGGATGGTCGTAGTGTTGCAGGTATAGAAATGCCAGATGGAGAATACTTTTACATCTTAATAGCTGTTGATTTTACAGGAGAAAAAATAAAAAAACAAGGCATGTTTTTGTTGGTAAGATAATCAACAGTTTTGTTTATCAGAAAGCAATAGTTCAAACCGTAATGTTTTAAGATTTCTATAAGAACTATTAAAGTACTATTCGTTGAATTTTCAGCATAAAAAAAAACAAACTGATTAACGTCAGTTTATGATTGTTTTAGAATATTTAATTTTGTAAAAACTAAAAAAAATAATTAAAATGGCTAAAGCAAATATATATAACGGTGTAGAATTTAATGAGCAAAAACCAGTTGTAAGCGTATTATTAGAAACCGATTTTACCAAAGAGGTTAGAATCTTAATGCATAAAGGAACTGAAATGGCTAAACATCAAACTTCATTCCCTATTGTTGTTGAGGTAGTGGAAGGGATTATAAAATTTGGTGTTAATGGCGAAGTGTTAACCTTAGAAAAAGGAGCTTTAATAGCGTTAGATGGAGGTGTTGCTCATGACTTAAAAGCGATTGAAAATGCTATCATTCGATTGACGTTAACTAAGTACGACGAAACCAGTAGAGTAGAACAAACTGCGGGATAAACTTAAATATTAATTGATAATCAAATACAAAAAACACTGCTATTGCAGTGTTTTTTGTTAATACCTTAAATCCGTAAAGGTTTTCGTAGCAAAAAGTCAAAATGCATGTTAGTATTGGTGCAGCACAGTTTTGATACACGCAAACATAGCATTAGTTATGGTGAGTATCGAAAAACGAGCATTGCCTATAATGACGTGCAGTTAGGCTTTGCAGTAGCAATACTTTTTCGGATTTAAGGTAATGCTCAAACCGAAATTATTAGATTTTAAAATTCTAGTAACGTTTTAATTTTATCTTCTTCAGCTTTAAATTGAGTTATTTTTATTTCGTAATAACTACTTTCTGGATGCATAATTTCTTCAAATTCTTTAAGTTTTATTTTGTTGTTATTAACAAGAATAAAACCTTTATCAAATTCTTTTTTTAATATGTTTAGAATTTTAGTTCTCTCTTTTTCTTCAAAAGTAAAATAGGTAGCCCTTAAAAGTTCTCCGTAAAAACTTTCGAAAACGGTGTAAGTTCTAAAAGCGCTTAATAGTTGATTTTCCGAACATTTATATTTTTCTTTGAGAGGTTGTGCTAGTAATGATTTTTTTGAAAAATAAGATTTTACAGGGTCTGTAAAGCTGTTTACCGATAGTATTATATTTTCGGGAGCTTCTGTTAGTTTTAATGTTGTTACTCGTAATTTTTTGAATTGGGCACTTTCTCTGGATTGTTGTTTTTCTTCTTTTGTTTCTCCTGGGTATGCTTCCAATTCTTTTTCAGAAGAAGCGACTAAAGCACCCTTTTCTATTTTTCCTACTCCGTTTCCTTTTAAATCAAATAATAATTCTTTTTGTTGCGTCAATAGTTGGTACAACAGTTTTCTCAATTCAAAACGCTCGGTTTCTTTCAAGTCTAGTTTTGTTATTCGGTATTTATCGGACTTAAAAACATCTTCAAAACTTAAACTAAAATTATGGGGAATAAGATCTTCTGGTACTCCTGTTGTAACATTAGAAAGTAATTGAATCTCATCGACTCGGGCACTTAATGCATCTGAACCTATTGCAATTAAACGAACCGAAAAGTCTTTAATGTTTGTTCCTTTGGGAATTTTAAAATTTTGAGTATAACTGTTAAAAGTACAGCCATCTTCAAAGGTATAGACATATCCGAATTGAGTATAGGAAAGTTGTTTGCCTTCTATGTAGGATTTTAAAACTTGCAATCTATCTCTAAATCGTTGAATCCTAGCTTCTTCTTCTTTTAGTGTAAATGTTGCATCTGCTAGAATTTTTTCTGTTTGAATTTGACGACTCATTAAACGAGCAAGTTTATTTTGTAATGATTTTATAGCTCCTTTACTGCTGTTGACTCTACTTTGTCCATTTTGTCGGGTTACTATTTTTTTCTTGTGTTTTAATTTATGGTTTTTTTGAGAGCCTGATTTCAATTCAAATTCGGTTTCTTTTATTTTTAATAAATTTAATTCTTTGTCATCTTTGGCTTTTTGCAATTGATATTTTAAACCTTCTTTTCCGTTTATTTCTTCATCTAAGTTTGGAATGCTTTTGTGTTCGAGTTTAAATATGGTATTGTGAATTGTTTTTCCTTGTCCAAATGTAGTGTCGGGAGATAATTCTTTACTTATTTTTGAAGCGTACAATAAATAAACAGAATCTTTATTTCTAATAACTACGGTGGTTTGTAGTTTTCGATTAAATCCCCACATGCTTAAATGTAGGTTGGTTAATTGATTGTCTATTCCTTTGTATTCTACTTCGGTAGATTGTTTTGGTGTTAGAATTTGAATGTTTTTTTTGTGAATTTTAAATTTTGTTTCATAAGTAAATAAACCAATCCCTTTTGGATTTCCTAATTTGTTTCTTCCTTCTCTTATTAGTTCTTTTTCGTTTAGTAACCCCGCCGTTGAGCTACCGTCTCCAACAGCCTGTAAATAGCTGTAAAACACTCCCGTTCCACCTATTTTTTTGTAATATTCCTTTCCTTTTTCTTGTATATATATTTGTGTCGCCTTAAAAATGGCATTCATAATTTGCTGTTGCTCTGCTAAATTATATCCAGAAAGTTCTTTTAGTAGGGAGTAGCGATTAAAAAATGATAAATTAGGATCTAGCAATTCTATGATTTTGGGGTTAGGCTCATTTTTATTATTTCTATAACGAAGTGCTTTACTAGGCAATTCATTGGTAAGGGTATCTATAAAATGATTAATCATCAAATTAGTTCCCTCTATTTTTTTTTCATCTTTTCTTTTTAATTCTCGATACAAAGCTTGTAAAGCTAATTTGGAAGCCAGTTCTGCCAAAATTCCATTTTCGATACTAGAAAATTCATAGGTGTTTATTTCTAACAAACTCGGTTCATATATAATTTTTTGTTCAATAGAATCGTAGTCAATTATAGAATCGGTTTGTTTTTTTTCTTTAAATTTGAAGTAAATAGTATCTCCTTTGTAATTAAATAATTCGCCTATATTTCGATATAGGGTAGGGCTTTTTATGGTAACGTGGTACAAATATGCTCTCTCCTCAGAAGAGAGCATTAACTTTTGATTAAATCCAAGTTTAGTAAGAACCAAGAAAATAGTAATAAGTAAGAGTTTATACATAGAAATAAGATATCTTTTGGCTAGTATAACATAAATTATGCTAAAAGTAACACTTACTGTTTTTAAATACCTGTTTTTGTTAAAAAAAAGTATTTCAGGAACTATAAAACTAATCTAAGATACTTACAATAAATAGCTTAAAGTAACTTTAAATGTTCGTCCGCGATTGTAGTAATTGTAAATTTGAGCTTTAGCTTTATAAGATTCATATAACTTTGCTCTTTTACTATTTAATATATTTTGAGCTTTAAAACTCGCTTTCCAATTTTGCCCCAAACGTTTACTTATTTTTAGATTTAAACTGTTGAATGGTTTTTCATAAACGTCAGGTAAAGCTCCTATTCCTACAACAGATAAACGTCTTCCTTGTATGTTGTAACTTAAATTAAAACTTAACCCCAATGAGTCGTTGCTATAAGAAGTATAAGCGTTAATAATGTAAGGACTTTGCCCCGACATTTGACGGTATGTTCCAATTTTTTGTCCTTGTCTTGCATTGGCTTGTCTAATTTCTCTTTCTGTTTGAGTTGACAATCCTTTATCTATAATCACTTTATTCATGTTTATTTTAGATTTTACCCAAGTAAAATTAGCACCAATATAAAGTTTATGATTTTCGGTTTGTTTAAAACCTATTCTTTTTCTGCTTTCCAATTCTATTCCATAAACCTCTGCTTCTCCTGTGTTTATTGGTTTTACTTCGTTAGGAGCTAAATCAAAGGAAATTATCTCAATAGGGTTAATAAATTTTTTGTAAAACCCTGATACAGATAACACTTCAGTTCTACCATAAAAATATTCCCACCTTAAATCTCCATTATGAATGTTGGTTTGCATTAAGTCTATGTTTCCATTAAAGCGTCGCCCTTGAATAGGGTCGTATATTTGAGCTATTGATTTTTCTTTAAACGAAGGTCTAGCAACCGTTTGAGTATAAGAAGCTCTTAAATTCATGGTGTTAAAAGCTGAATCTTTTAGTAAATAGACAAGGTTTAAGGCTGGTAAAAAGTTTGTTTGATCCAATACGGTACTGTTGTCATAAATAATGGTTTCGTTATTGTTTCGTCCTGTATATTTGTTCGTTACTTTCTCTGTTCTTATTCCGTAAACTGTTTTCAATTTTGTTGTAATAGGAAGTTCATTCATAATGTAACCTGCGTAAATAACCTGCGTAGCATCGTAAGAATTGGATAATTCTCGTTGTGCATCTCCGTATGTTCCCTTGTCGCTAGCTACCGTCCATATATTTTGCGATTCAAAAAACCAATCAGGATTATTTGGAACTTCGGTTGTGTTTTCTACATCAAAAATAAAGTCGAATACACGGTAGCTTCTTTGTTTGAAGGTCTCGGCAATTCCAAATTTTAAATTTGATTCCAATTCATTTTTTAGTTTAAAGGAGTAAATTAAATCAATTTTACTGTTCAAATTTATTTCGTTTAAGTTTCTATATATTCGTCTTATCTCGCCTCCAACACTATTGTTTAATTTGTAAACATAACCACTGTCGGTTTCTATTTCTTCTAGTACTGTACTTCTTATATCAGGATTATTTATATTAGCTATGGAAGGAGATATAGCCCAGTTTACATTCCATTTGTTTTTAGCTAAAGAGTGTTTTCCCGAAAGGTTTAAATTACTAATTGAACGTTGAGTATATTTTAAACTTTGTTTGACTAGAGTAGCAGGGTTTGTTTCATAATTAACCTCTCTTAGCGAAGCCGCTCTAGACTCTCCGTTTTGGGTATGATATAGGTTTAAAGATATTTTATGCTTTTTGTTTATTTTTATAGATTGTCCCAATAACGCAGACCAAATTACATTTTGAATGCCTAATTCTCCAGTAGATTTTCGGTCGGCATATATTTCATTTACCGTAGAGTCCGTTTCTTTTCGGTAAGCGTTGTATTGTACGTCGTTATAGTATTGGTAATTGTTTTGATAATTAACATTGAAAGTGTAACCATAATCTAACGCTCTTTTTTCAGCGTTGTATTGATTTCCAATTCCAAATGAATAACTTTGATTCAAAAAACTGGGAGCTTTTTTTACGGCCATGTGTGGCGAAAAAGATTGTGTTAGTGTAGTCAATTCTTCAATTCCTTGAGTAGGGTCGGCAAATGGTTTGTTTTGATTTACAGGCATTTTTCTACCTCCATCGTCAAATCCCAATGCATCAAATTTACCTTTGTTGTAAGAAATAAAATTTGGATTAAAAGTTGTAACGGTATTATAGCCCATTCCTGCCGAAAAATTAAGTGTCTTTTCGTTAGGAAAATCTTTGGTTTGAATATTAATTAAGCCTCCTGTATAGTCTCCCGGAAGTTCAGGAGTAAATGTTTTATATACTGTAATATTATCGATTAACTTAGTTGGAAAAATATTCATTTGTATGGTATTCCTATCAGGGTCTAATCCAGGTATAATCATACCGTTTAGAATTGTTTTTGTATATCTATCTCCAAGCCCTCTGACATATACATATTTTCCTTCTTCTACCGAAACTCCTGTTACTCTTTTTACTATTTCACCTGCATCACTATCTCCCGTTTTTTTCATTTGTTCTGAAGAAGTTCCATCTATCATATTGGTCGATTTCATTTTCTGACGGTCAAAAGCAGCTATAGTTTTAGCAACTCTTTTTTCGGCTACTATTTCTACTTCACTCATTATCTCAGTGTCTTCACTCATCGAAATATTGGCTATAACTGTTTCGCCTGCCTTTAGTGTTACTTCTTTAGTTACTTCTCGATAAGAAACCGAAGAATAAACAATTTGATACGTACCTGCCGCTAACTTTAAGGTATAGTGACCTTCAAAACCAGTTGTAGTTCCTTTAGTTACGTCAGATTTTACATAAACATTAACAAATGGCATTGGTTCTCCATTCGAAAGTTCTGTAATTGTCCCTCTCAATGTTCCTTTTTGACTAAAAGAAATCAAAGCAATGAAAAGAGCTAAAATTGAAAGGCTAATTTTTTGAAACATCTTGTTCTATTTTTTTTAGTCAATTATAAACGTTCAGTAAGTGCACACCAAGTCCAAGAAAAGCTAGAAACGTCAGCTCCTATTGTAGGGCTACTTTTTATTGTTACACCTCCATTTCCTATTATAGATTCTGCTTGTGTTTGCCTATAATTGGTGCAATTGTCGTTACTAGATTGCATAAATGATTTTGTGTAAACATTGACAACAGTACCGAGTGCTTGAGTAGATATTATTTGAGAATTATTTAGTATTAATTTTGGATTACTCTCTGCTAAATGAGAATAAGCATCTGTTTTATCTACGCAGTTTAACGTATCGGAATAAGAAGCTCTTATTTTTAATACTTTATTAGGATATCCAGACCAAGATATATTATTCAATGTTCCTTGGGCTTTTGATTTAAAATCGGCTCCAGTCCCAGTCCCATCTACTGACTTTATAGTTCCATTTGAAAGAGTAAATAAACCATTGGTATTTGTGATTCCTTCAGGTCCATCAATTTCCAAAGCTTCGTCAGTATCTATCCCGTGTATAACAGTAAAATTGTTTATTGTTCCTGCATAGTTCATGTCAATATCAATACCGTCATCTTTTTGAAAGGCAACAATAAGGTTGGTAATGTTTACCGTCCCTCCAAAAAATTCAACACCATCGTCTAAATTGGCTATAATTTCAACATTGCTAATGCTTGTGCCTGTTCCAACACCAGCAAGTGTTAATCCATTTATTTCGTTTCCAGCACCTATCAAAGCACCTCCATGTCTTATCGAAATATAGTTTAATATCCCTGAATTGTCCGAACTGTTACTACCTCCAAAAGTACCGTAAGATTCAGTAGCAGGGATTCCTTCTATTTGCGTTTCCGTATCTCCATCACCAGCCGATATAGGAGCATTTCCCAAAAGAATTAAACCACCCCATTTTCCACTGTCATTTTCATCTAAATTAGAACCTAATAATTGACCTTTTTCAATGTTGTCGAGTACAGAAGTAAATATAATCGGTTGTGTAGCAGTTCCCAAAGCTTTTATTTTTGCTCCTCTAGCAACAATTAGTGCCGAAGCATTTGTTCCCGAACCTTGTTGTCCTTTTATAATAGTACCAGCTTCTATTGTTAAGGTAGCTCCATTACTAACAACTACTTTTCCTTTCAATTCATATATTTTATTGTTGCTCCAAACCGTGTTTTCTAAAATAAACCCTTCAACTATTTTGTTTGTACTTGTACTCGATGGGTAAAAACAAGTGCCATCATCTTTTTTTGCATCAGCAACAAAATTTGTAGCAGTCTTGTCAGTACAACCTTTTTTTCGACAAGAAGCAACGGTTAATGATAGAGAAGCGATTGCTAAAACTTTAATTACCGTGGTTGAATTTATCATAATATAAAATAGTTTAATCAATATGTTTTTTACATTGCAAATGTCTATTCTAAATATTACTTACATTTTAGCCTAACTTTAAATTTGTGTTTTTTTTGAGATAATTTTATTAACATTAAGGAAATATTACTTTTTTTAGAGTAAAATAAATTGGGGTACGAAGTTTTTAGCAGAACAATTAGAAATTTAATTTTGATGTATTTACAACCAGACACTAACTAGTATTTACAAAGTATATGTTTTGTTTAGGGCGTTTAAACGAGCTATCCACTTAAAGTTTTTGTTCTTAAAAAAAAGAAAACTAAGGCAAAAAAGGAGCTCATAAAATCGCTCTTTTTTACCAAGTTATTCTACATTTTTTAAAAACAAAAAGCTAACGTTTCTATCTCTAACGCATTGATTCGCCCAATTTAATTTTTCTTTTTTTTTACAATTACTAGAATAATATCGATACGATATAAATGTCGTATAAATATTAATATAGACTATGCTCCTCTGAAATAATACCAAATAAATATTAAAATGAGCTAAAAATAAATTGAATTATTTTTTTGCTAGTTGATGAATAAAAT
>CAMZKF010000093.1 GCA_947311095.1 uncultured Flavobacteriales bacterium | reverse complement strand
TGAACAAGAAAAAAATAAGTATTAATATAGAAGCGAGTGCTTCTAAAGTGCCAACTAGAACATTCGGAACAAATAAAAAGTTAGCAGCAAAAAGAGCTTCGGTTACAAAATCTGAAATAGAAGATTATTTTAAATCTAAAGGAATTGGTATCGCTGGTAAAATAACATTTGTAGAAACTTCTAGTGTTCAAGGTCCTAAATACAAACATGACTTTAAGAAAAATAGAGCCTTATACGAAAAATTCCAATATGTTAAAATTAACTTGACTAAAATTGATTAGTTTGATTTTTCAAAAAGTATATGAATTATAAAAAGCTAAAGTTTTTGGAGTTTTAATTTTTAAGAGTTCCTAATAAAATAGTTTCTTGAAGTTTTTTCGATGTTTTTAACAATGTTAGGTGTAATAGCGAGACTGGTTATTTTAACGGTTACACTGGAGGTAGGAAAGAAACAAAAAAGCAGGAGTTATTTGTTTTGAGTACAATTGTTGATTAATAGCCTAAATATTTTAGTCGTATTTCAAGGTATTTGCTTACCTTTACATTCCGTATTATAAAATAGAAAAAAATTAATCTTTTTAGTATAAATAAAAGAGGTTATTAGCAATATACGGACATGTCTAAATCAACATCAACAAAATATATTTTTGTAACAGGAGGAGTCGCATCTTCTTTAGGAAAGGGTATTATATCAGCTTCGCTAGCGAAATTATTACAAGCAAGAGGGTATTCTGTAACAATTCAAAAATTAGATCCTTATTTAAATATTGACCCAGGAACTTTAAATCCTTATGAACATGGCGAATGTTATGTAACCGAAGATGGAGCAGAAACGGATTTGGATTTGGGACATTACGAACGTCTTTTAAATATAGAAACATCTCAGGCTAATAATGTTACGACGGGTAGGATTTATCAATCGGTAATATATAAAGAACGAAAAGGTGAATATTTAGGGAAAACAGTACAAGTAATACCCCATATTACCAATGAAATAAAAGACCATATACAAATATTAGGAAATACAGGAGAATATGATTTTGTAATAACTGAAATTGGAGGCACAGTAGGAGATATAGAATCTCTTCCTTTTATAGAGGCAATTAGGCAACTAAAATGGGAAAATAACGACAAAGTATTGTTTATTCACCTAACTTTAATTCCCTATTTAGCTGCTTCAGGAGAATTAAAAACCAAGCCAACTCAACATTCAGTAAAAACATTGTTGGAATATGGAGTTCAGCCAGATATTTTAGTCTGTCGAACAGAACATGCTTTAAATAAGGAGATAAGAACAAAAGTAGCACGTTTTTGTAATGTCGAATTAGAAGCAGTAATAGAGTCTATTGACGCTAAAACAATATATGAAGTTCCCATATTAATGCAACAAGAAAAGTTAGACGAAGTTGTATTAAAGCATTTAAAAATGCCCTTAAATTCAATAGCTGATTTATCAAAATGGAATGAATTTTTATACAATCTCGAAAACCCAACACAAGAAATAGAAATTGGATTGATTGGAAAATACGTAGAATTAAAAGATTCGTACAAATCCATAACCGAAGCTTTTATTCATGCAGGAGCAACAAACAAGTGTAAAGTTAAATTAAGATGGATTTCTTCAGATAATTTAACACCAGAAAATATCAGTAAAGAATTAAAAGGTGTAGATGGAGTATTGGTCGCTCCAGGTTTTGGAACAAGAGGTATAGAAGGGAAAATAGAAGCAGTTAGGTATGCTAGAGAAAATAAAATTCCTTTTTTAGGCATTTGTTTGGGAATGCAATGTGCAGTAATTGAATATGCTAGAAATGTATTAGGTTTAGAAGATGCACATACAGTAGAAATTAAAGCTTCAACCAAACATCCGGTTATAGACATTATGAAAGAACAAAAAAGCATCGAAAACATGGGGGGGACTATGCGATTGGGAGCTTATCCTTGTTTCATAAAAGATGATTCAACAGCATTTCAAGTATATGGAAAAACTAATATTGTAGAACGTCACCGTCATCGATACGAATTTAACGATACATATTTAAAACAGTTTGAAGAAAAGGGAATGCAAGCAACTGGGGTAAATCCAACGAATAATTTAGTAGAAATTGTGGAAGTTAAAAACCACCCTTGGTTTGTAGGAGTTCAATTCCATCCAGAATATAAAAGTACTGTTGTCAATCCTCATCCATTATTTGTTAGTTTTGTAAAAGCAGCAATAAACCATTAGTTTTTTAGATGAAAAAACCAGAAGAAATTGTAACTAATTTGTTAGAAAATGATGCGTTTAGTAAATGGTTAGGGATTGAGGTAGTAGAAGTGAAAAAAGGGTATTGTAAATTAAAAATGACAGTAAGAAAAGAAATGCTAAATGGCTTCGATGTCGCTCATGGAGGAATAACCTATTCTTTAGCAGACACTTGTTTAGCTTTTGCTTCTAATTCTAACGGAAGAAGAGCAATGTCGGTAGAAACTTCAATATCACATATAAAACCAACTTTTGAAGGAAATGTATTGTATGCCGAGGCAGAAGAACTTAATGTGTCGAACAAAATTGGACTTTATTCTATTGTCGTAAAAACGAAAGAGCATAAAGTAGCTTTTTTTAAAGGAACGTGTTATAGAAATATAAAAGAATGGTAAGTTAAATTATAATAGAGGCAACTTCTGTAAAAAGAAATCGTCAACATAATTAAATACAATAACTATGAAAAATACGATATTTATAATTTTGATATTCATTGTCCAAGTTGCTTTTTCTCAAGTTAGAATAATTTCTAATGCGAACATAAACGATTGTGATTTTACGTTTTACGATACAGGAGGAGTAAATGCTTCTGGATATTCTGCTAACCAAGATTTTACGACTACAATTTGTCCCGATGCAGCCAATCAAGCTATAGTAATGACTTGGTTTACTTTTACGCTGGGAGCAGGAGATACAATGGAAATTTATGACGGAAATTCTACAGCAGCACCTTTATTAGGTACTTATGTAAATGATGACTTGAATAACATAACAGCTTACGCTTCTATAAACAATCCGACAGGATGTTTAACTTTACATTTTACTTCCGATGGAGCAGATAATGGTGTGTTTAACGCTTCTGTAAAATGTGAAATACCTTGTGCTTACCCCATAGCAGGAGTTTCAGCACCGTCAAATACTTTGTTTCAGATTTGTAAGGGTACTACTGTAAATTTTGATGGGGCAGGGTCTCATCCTCAACCAGGGTTTACTATCGATGAGTATCATTGGGATTTTGGAGATCAAACGAATGAAAACAATGCAGGAACTACAACTTCTCATACTTTTAATAATACAGG
>CAMZKF010000092.1 GCA_947311095.1 uncultured Flavobacteriales bacterium | reverse complement strand
TAAAATATAAAATAATGAAAAATATTACAGTAATTGGAGCGGGAACTATGGGAAATGGAATAGCCCATGTTTTTGCACAAAGTGGATTTAATGTCTCTTTAGTCGATATCTCTCAAAGTAGCTTGGAAAGAGCGGTAGCTACAATTGGAAAAAACCTAACACGTTTAATTAAGAAGGAAAGAATTTCTGAACAAGAAAAAACGGATACGCTAGATAATATTACAACTTATACCTCGTTAGAACAAGGTGCTAAAAATGCAGATTTGGTAGTTGAAGCAGCTACTGAAAATGTAGATATTAAGCTTTCTATTTTTAAAGATATGGATAAGTTTGCTCCTGAAAATGCAATTTTAGCTACCAATACTTCTTCAATTTCTATTACTAAAATAGCAGCAGTTACCAATCGTCCAGAAAAAGTAATTGGAATGCATTTTATGAATCCAGTACCCGTAATGAAATTGGTTGAAATAATAAAAGGATATTCAACTTCAGATGAAGTTTTAGAAACAATAATGGAAACTTCAAAAAAATTAGGCAAAGTTCCTGTTGAAGTAAATGATTACCCTGGATTTGTTGCCAATAAAATTTTAATGCCTATGATTAATGAGGCCATCATTACATTACATGAAGGTACAGCGGGTGTAGAAGAAATAGATACCGTTATGAAACTTGGAATGGCTCATCCAATGGGACCATTGCAATTAGCCGACTTTATAGGGCTAGATGTTTGTTTGGCGATATTAAAAGTGCTGCAAGACGGATATGGAGATTCTAAATATGCCCCTTGTCCATTACTTGTAAATATGGTTACAGCAGGTAAGCTCGGTGTAAAATCTAAAGAAGGATTTTATTCGTGGTCACATGGTACAAAAGAATTGATTGTGGCTAATAATTTTAAAAAATAGTTTTCAATGAATATTTTAGGTGTTATTCCTGCAAGATATGGTTCTACTCGTTTAGAAGGAAAACCATTAGTTGATATTTGTGGTAAAACCATGATTCAGAGAGTTTATGAGCAAACTCAAAAGGTATTAAAACATGTAGTTGTTGCTACTGATGACGAAAGAATTGTAAAAGCAGTAAAAGATTTTGGGGGAGAAGTTGTAATGACAAAAAAAAGCCATACAACAGGAACGAATAGATGTTTAGAGGCTTATCAAATAGTACAGAATAAGAGCGACGTAATATTCGAAGCTGTTTTGAATATACAGGGAGATGAGCCTTTGTTAGAGCCAGAACAAATAAGATGTTTGGTCAATTGTTTTAACGACCCCAAAACAGAATTAGCAACATTGGTAATGCCTGTTACAAAAGATGGAGATTTATTTAACGAAAGTGAAGTTTTTGTTGTCTTTGATAAAAATAAAAGAGCTTTATACTTTAGTCGTTCCGTAATACCTCACGTTAGAGATGTTCATAAAACAAAATGGCTACAACATTATACTTTTTACAAACATCTAGGAATGTATGGTTTTACAGTTGCGTCATTAAAAGAATTTTCTGAATTAAGTCAATCTAAATTAGAACTAGTAGAATCACTAGAACAAAACAGATGGCTTGAAAATGGAGGGGTAATTAAAATCGAAATTACGCAACATGATTCAATTCCTGTAGATACTATAGATGATTTGAAAAAAGTAAGAAGGATTATACAAGGTATTGAAGGAATTAAATAAGTAAAACATCTTATATAGCTTTAAATAAGAGCTTTAAGTTTAAAATGAAATAAAAATGAGTAAAAAAAAAATTAAATTATATGATATTACTTTTGGTAATGATGAGCTGTTTTTAATTACAGGTCCTTGCGTTATAGAAGAAGAAAGTATCATGATGCGTACTGCTGAAAAAATTAAAGAAGTTACTTCTAAATTAAATATACCAACTGTTTATAAGTCTTCTTTTATGAAAGACAATAGAAGTTCGGTAGATTATTATGTAGGGCCTGGAACGGAGGAAGGCTTGAAAATTTTAGACAAAATTAAAACAGAATTTGGGTTTTCCTTAGTAACCGATATCCATTTTCCTGGTCATGTTGATCAAGTTGCAGATGTTGTTGATATATTACAAATTCCTGCTTATTTAGCAATGCAAACATCTTTGTTGACGGCAGCAGGTAAAACAGGAAAGATTGTAAACATAAAACACCCTCAGTTTTTAGCACCCGAGAATATGGATAAACCTGCTGCAAAAGTAGCATCTACGGGTAATGATCAAATATTATTGACCGAAAGAGGTTATGTATTTGGATATAATGATTTAATTGTTGACCCTCGAAGTTTTTATGAAATGCGTCAAACAGGATACCCTGTAATATTTGATGTTACGCATTCCATTAGGAAATATGGAATACCAAGTGCCGACCCAAATGGAGGAGCTAAACAATATTTAGATACCCTGGCAAGAGCAGGAGTAGCTTCTGGAGTCGATGGTTTATTTGTAGAAACTCATCCGTGTCCTAATGAAGCTTTGTGCGATGCCGCAAGTCAATTGGATATGAATAATTTGGAAGAGTTTTTAAAACCTCTTTTAGAAATTCACAATACAGAAGTAAAGTACAGAAAATAAGATTTATAAGAACAAAAAAAAGGACTTCAATTTGAAGTCCTTTTTTTTGTTCTAAAGTTTTCTTTTATCCAAGAATAAAAAGATTCATTGTATTAAACTAAATCTTGTACATCAAGCATTCCTATTACTTTTCCATTTTCGGTAACCACAAGTCCGTCAACTTTATTTTTACTAAAAATATCTTGAGCTTTAAAAAGAATTTCATTTGAATCAATAGATAGAGGAGTTGTTAATTCTAATTCTCCTACATTTTTATTGATTCCGTCAGTTCCGTCAGATTCAATTAAACGACGTAAATCTCCATCTGTAAAAATTCCAATAGGTTCATTTTTATCGCTAATTACAGTAACAGCACCAAAACCTCCAGCAGTCATTTTTAGTAAACAATCTGAAATAGAAGTGTCTGCAGTAACAACAGGATTGTTGTTATTGATAGCATCTTTAACTTTTACTGTCATTAAACGAGTATGAACTTCAAATTCTTCTGTACCTACTTTAGTAAAGTTGTTTTCTGTTAATTGTTTCATCACTTTCCAAGGAACTGTTACAGTATGAACACCTAAATTAATAGCATTTCTAACGTGTTCAGCATGTCTTACAGACGAGAACATTATTTTAGATTTGTATCCATAATATTCAACAGCTTCAACACATTGAGAAACCAACGCTAAAGCATCATGACCTTGATCTTGTAAACGACCAACCAAAGGGCAAACGTAAGTAGCTCCTGCATTCATAGCCATATAAGCTTGTTGCAAAGTATAGACCAAATGAATGTTTACTAAAAAACCTTCATCAGTTAAAATTTTACAAGCTTTAACACCTTCCATTGAAATAGGGATTTTATATACCGTTTTTTTACGATCCAATCCTAAAGCTTCCTGTCTATAAGCTTCTGCTACAATTTCTTCTGCATTTGCTCCTAGTGCTTCAATTTGAAGAACATCTAC
>CAMZKF010000091.1 GCA_947311095.1 uncultured Flavobacteriales bacterium | reverse complement strand
TCTCCCAACCGCTGTGCCTTTCCATTTACTTTATCAAATACAGTATCGTAAAAATAGCTATTTAATGCTGCATTACTAGTCGAATAAACTAGTCTAGTGGTAGTAAATAGACCTATTCCTCCTCCATTAGGGTTTAAAACAACATCTTCTCCTGCGGAGGTTCTGTCGTGATCATCAAAACGACTAAACTCACAAGTTGCGGTCATAAAAATAGGCATTTGTTTTATATTTGTCCACCCCAATATTGTTGGCACAGTAAGGTAACGCTCATGTCCTAAACCTATTTCACCTCCATGTCCTATATAATTTACTAGCAAAGCTCCTTTCTCTACTTGAAGTCTTAACGCTCTCTCAGCTTCGTAATTTCTATCACCTCCAGCCGTTGCTACCTCTAGATAGGCATCAGCATGAATTTTAGATACGTTAATTTCGGGATGCAATAATCGTGTTTTATTATACATCGCTTCAATGTCATTAAAATAATGATTATTATCTCCATCATCACTCATTTGAATAGCTACATTTCTCCAATCTTGAAAAACAGTATTTGACGCTCCGTTAGTACAATGAGCATCTCCCCCTTCCCCTAACTTTATATTGTTATAAATTTTAATTTTACGAACCATCGCATTTGCCTCTTCTAAAGACTTTACAGGTAAACGACCAATAGCTATGTCTAATAAATCATTGTTGTGCATTGCTCCATTGTCTGACAATATAGCAAAAAAATCGTCAGAAGTATAGGACTGTGTCAGCGACAATGTCTCAATTGATTCGTAAGTAGGTATAAAATTCTTATTGTGTCGCATTATATTTCGATTATCATAAGACCCATCTCCCATTAATAGACAATACTTAGGAATTAAATTCGGATTGTTTCCAGCTCGTTTATAAAACATTCTTAAAAACGATTTTATAGCACTAGCGTCACGCATTCCAGACGAGAACTCATTATAGATTTGAGTAGTAATTACAACATGAACGCTTAATCCTTCATTTCTATGAAATTCAGCCAGATTATTTGAAGCTGCTAAAAACTCAGGAGCTGTAACTAAAATCATATCGGCATAAGGCAAAGCGTGTAAATTCTGATGTTCTATTTTTCCAAAAGGCACAACAGACTTGTAAGAATTACCATTCAAAGCAATAAAAGTTCTTAACGAATCTGAATTTATTTTAAAAGTAGCTACATTTCCTACTCTAGCAAAATCAACATTTCCAACATTTCTTGGATCAGTCACCTCCCAAATAGTTGTTATATTCCCTTGATTACTAATTCTATATTCGGATACATTGCCTATACCAATATTTAAAAAGCTACTAAATTCCATTTGATTAGTTAACATGGCTAAATTTCGTACAGCATTTACTTCTATATAATCTAACCAGCCTTTAGAAGACGGCAGCCCTGCTTTATTAAAACTAAGTTGAATAGAAAAATTATCATTCGTTGACTTTAACTTAAATTGATTTACTTTCTGCGTTGCAAAAGGACTATAAGTACCACTACCAGAAGGACTTAAACTCCCCGATAATATTTTAGAACTACCTCCTAAACTTGCTGTAAAAAAGGGAGCGGTACTATTCGATTTTATTAAAGTATTACTTCTAATAGTTATAGAATCATTTGACAAACTAGGAAAATTAAAACTATAATTATATGTTGTTTGAACGTCAAATACGTCTCCAAACCATTCTCTTCCCGACTTTCCTAAGTTTCTAACTTCATCTTCTATATACTGAAACGAATTAAAAGTTGAAATAACAGCTGTACTAGGAGCGTTACTCAAGCCTACATTACTTACACGTTTGGGATTTGAGCTATTTTTATCAACATTAATAAAATAGTAAGAAGTATCACAATATTGATTTGTATTATGTCTAAAAAGAGTTCCATTGGTAAAAATATTATCTGGTCCTTTAGCATAAAATAAAATATAATCTCCTTCATCAAAAAAACCATCAGCATCTCCTTCTATGTAAATAGAATTTTTAGCTAAATCGTCAAATCTAAATGCATTATTATCTTCAGGAAGCATTCCTGCTCCATTTCCATAAATATTAATCGAATTTGCATTTAATTTATAGGTATCGATTCCTAACTCTCTAAAAAAAGAATAATCAATCTTATGCACACCATCATCAACAACTCCTATTTTATACCAATCTCCAGAACCAGAAGCTAAAACAGAATTAACGACATAGCTTTTTGTATAAGCAGTTAAATCATTCGTATAATTTATCGAACCTTCATAATTAATCAATTTTTCAAAAATACCTGTCTGTTCATTTCTTCGAATAGCATTTACCGATAGTATGGCTTTATAAACCTTTCTAGAAGAACGAATATCTATCTTAAAATTAAACTCAGTCGGATAATCAGAATTCGTGATACAAGCTAATTCTTTAGCAGACAATGGAACTACATTAAATTCTGTTACAGTAAAACTAGCCTTTTTATTTTTTCCTTTAAATACATTTACTACGTAAGGAATACCTTCATCCATATTCCAGCTTCCATTTTTAGGTTTAAAGAAAGGCAAAGTTTCGTTATTAACCGAATATGTTTCCACACCACCCCATTGCACCGAAATAGATATGTTTTGAGCTTGAGCATTACGATATAAAAAAGGCAAACAAAATAAAACTAAAAAAAAAATCTTCATTGGTAAATTGATAATATTAAGGTGATAAAATTACATAAAAAAAGTAACTGAAATAAAAACGAGTATAAATATTAATTATTGTTTAATAGATTGGTTAAAAATAAGATAAGTTAAAAATAAAAATGGATTATTATATTTTTTATTGTATAATTGTAATTGAAAACGATTTTTAACATCAAATGAAAAGAGTCTTAAAACATATTTTTCTTTTAATTATACTTTTAATTAACTTTACTATGGTTAAAGATGGATTAGCTCAAGATGCTGAATTTACGCAGTTTTATGCCAATCCTTTATACCTAAATCCAGCATTTGCAGGAACAAGCAAATGCCCTAGAATGGCAATTAACTATAGAAATCAATGGGCTGGCCTTCCTGCAACTTTCATTACGACAAGTGCTTCTTATGATCAATATGTCCCTTCAATATCTGGAGGGCTAGGAATAATGGTAGTATCTGACCAAGAAGCAAAAACATTATCAACAACAAGAGTTAGTGGAATATACGCCTATCAATTACAAGTAAATCGTAAATTTTCGGTACGAGGAGGGATAGAAGCTACTTTTTTTCAAAAATCTTTAGATTGGTCAAAATTAACTTTCGGAGATATGATTGATACAAGACGAGGGTTTGTTTACGATTCAGGAGATCTACCACGAGGAGGCACCAAATCAGGCATGGATTTTTCAGTTGGAGCAATAGGATTTAGTGAAAAATTCTTTTTTGGCTTTGCTGCTCACCACATTACTCAACCCAATGAATCTTTGATAAAACAGGAGAGTAAACTACCTTTAAAATTGACCGTTCATGCTGGAGCTGTAATTCCCTTATCTGGTTCAAGTTCCAAATACAAAAAAGATGCAGGAGCTACTATTTCTCCAAATTTAATGTTCAGAAAACAAGGAACAACCAATCAATTAAACATGGGAGTTTACATGACAAAAGGACCTTTAGTAGGTGGAATTTGGTATAGAAATGCCGATGCCTTTATATTATTAGTAGGAATCCATGCCAAAAGAGTAAAAATAGGTTATAGTTTTGATGCAACAATATCCAAATTATCACTAGCATCTGGGGGAGCTCATGAAATATCATTAAACTATTCATTTAAATGTAAAAAGAAAAGGAAAACATTTCGTTCAGTAACATGCCCTGAATTTTAATTTTTTTTACTATTTTTGTAACTTATTCCAAATTAAACAGTAATAAGGAAAACAAATTTATATCAGATATGAAACAAATAAGGTTATCTATTCTATTAATTATACTCATAACAACAGTATTATTTACATCTTGTAGTTATGAACGTTCAAGTACAACAGGTTGGGAATTTAACAGTGTTGGAAATGGTGGTTTTGAGAAAAAAGCATACGAAGAACAAGAAACAGGTCCTGGATTAATTTTGATAGAAGGAGGTCAATTTACAATGGGACGTACAGAACAAGATGTAATGTATGAAAATCATAATACCCCAAGAACTGTAACGGTATCGTCTTTCTATTTAGATGAAACTGAAATTACAAATCATCAATGGTGTGAATATTTATACTGGACAGGAAGAACATTTACTGATTTTCCTATGATTTATAAAAAAGCATTACCTGACACTTTAGTATGGAGAGAAAAACTAGCTTATAATGAACCTTACGTCGAATACTACTTAAGGCACCCATCATATAGAGATTATCCTGTAGTAGGAGTTAATTGGTTACAAGCTAATAACTTTTGTGCTTGGCGTACAGATAGAGTGAATGAATATATTTTAATTAGAGAAGGTATTTTAGTTTTAAACCCTAACCAACAAAATAATCCATTTACAACTGATGCTTATTTTGCAGGTCAATATGAAGAAGGATTAAATGAAGCGGGACAAATGCCTGACTTAAATCCTGCAGCAGCTAGTGGAGATAGAGCTAGAGATATGGGAACAAGACACGTTAGAATGGAAGATGGAATACTATTACCTCGTTATAGACTTCCAACAGAAGCGGAATGGGAATTTGCAGCTTATGGTTTAATTGGAAATACTGTTGACGGTAGAATTACAGAAAGAAGACTATACCCTTGGAATGGTCATTATGTAAGAAATCCAGATGATCAATGGCAAGGAAGTATGATGGCTAACTTTGTAAGAGGAAGAGGTGATTATATGGGAATTGCAGGAAACTTGAATGATAATGCAGACGTAACAGCTCCTGTTATTTCATATTGGCCTAACGATTATGGTTTATACAATATGGCTGGTAATGTTAGTGAATGGGTAATGGATGTTTATAGAGCTAATTCAACTGAAGACTTTGATGAGTTTAGACCGTTTAGAGGGAATGTATTCAAAACAAAAGTATAAAATACAGAAGGAGGTATTTCTGACAAATACGATGTTACAATATATGACTTAGATGGTATAAAAGAATACTTAGTTATATTTAAAGACGAAAGAGAAGGTGATATTGATAGAATACATGGTTATGAAAACAGAACAAACAAAGTAGATGAATTAGAACAATTACTTTTAACAGCTATTGACGAAAGAGTTGAAGAAGCTTTGAAATTAAGAAAGAACAAACAACACTTACAAGCGGCAGAACAAATACAGATGATATTTGATGAAGTTTTTGAAGACATTAACAGTCAAATACAACAAAAACCTGGTTATGAAGAATATGAACTTGAGATTATCCCTATGCTTAGAGAAGGTATTTCTGACTTTGTATTGAATACACCTGGTAATATAAAAATGAGAAAAGTAACCACAGAAGAAAATATTAAAAGAAGAAATTACAGAGTTTCTGACAACATAGATGAACTTGATGGAGATTTAAGATCTTCTCTATTTTATCCAGGTTCAGATATGGGAGGACCAATGATTGATCAAATTAATGGAGGAGAGAAAAAAGAAGATTGGGTAATGTATCAATCGGGCAAAGACCAAACCTTAGCTGGAGCAAGAAATCCAACTACATTAATATCTGACAAATCAAGAGTATTTAAAGGTGCTTCATGGAGAGATAGAGCTTATTGGATGAATCCTGGTACGAGAAGATTCTTAGATGAAGATTTATCGACCTCAACTATTGGATTTAGATGTGCTATGGATAGAACAGGAAGTCCAACGGGTCTAGGAAATAAAAGAAAATAATTAATTATTGTTCATAGTAAAAAAGCTCATTCAAATTGGATGAGCTTTTTTTTGTAAAACTAAAGGTGTTATCATATAAAATTTAGTTATGAAAAATTGGCTAAAGGCATTTAGGCTTAGAACCTTACCTCTTTCATTGTCTTGCATTATAATGGGGAGTACACTTGCTATAAAAACAGATGCTTTTTCTTTTAAAATATTTTTGCTTTTAATTATTACCACTACTCTATTGCAAATTCTTTCGAACTTAGCCAATGATTATGGCGATGCAAAAAAAGGAACGGATAACATCTATAGAGTGGGACCAGAAAGAGCTATTCAGAGTGGTGTAATCACCCCTGAAAAAATGTTTACAGCTATCGTAATTAACGCTGTATTAGCTTTTTTATCGGGTAGTTATTTACTCTTTACGACCTTAAAAGACTTCTCTTTTTTTACAATATTACTTTTTATTATTTTGGGATTATCGGCGATTGCTGCTGCTGTAAAATATACTATGGGTAAAAACCCTTACGGGTATTCGGGTATGGGAGATTTATTTGTTTTTTTATTTTTTGGACTCGTAGGCGTTATTGGATCGTATTTTTTATATACTAAATCATTTGAAATCACTCTTTTATTTCCTTCTTTTAGCATTGGTCTTTTAAGCGTAGCTGTCTTAAACATGAATAACATGAGAGATGTTATTAATGATAAAAAATGTAACAAAAACACTTTGGTTGTTAAAATGGGGAGTAATAGAGCAAGAAAATATCATGCTACTTTGATTATAGTTGCATTTATCTGTTTAATTATAACTCTTTTTAGTTTTCACTACAAACCTTATGCTGTCATAACTCTATTCCCTTTTATTGTCTTATTTAAAAACATAAATACAACATGGTATAATACTAAACCTGAACTTCTTGATCCTGAATTAAAAAAAATAGCCCTTTCCACATTCTCTATTACGATTCTATTCGCTTTGGTTACTATTTATAATTAAATCTAAAAATTAGCTATTTTTAGCCCAAGGATGATAATCTAAAATCATTTGCCGTAAATATGTACGGTCTAAATGAGTGTAAATTTCAGTTGTTGAAATCGACTCATGTCCTAATAAATCTTGAATTGCACGTAAATTTGCACCGCCTTCTATTAAATGAGTTGCAAAAGAATGTCTAAAAGTATGAGGAGATATATTTTTATTCAATTCAGCTTTATTTGCCAATTGCTTTACTATTGAAAAAATCATAACTCTACTCAAAGATTTTCCCCGCCTATTTAAAAATAAAAAATCTTCGTATCCTTTTTTTATAGGAACGTGTATTCTTACCCTATTCAGGTAAATTTTAATATGTTTTAGCGCAACACCACTTATTGGCACCAACCTTTGCTTATCTCCTTTTCCTATAATTCTGATAAATTCATCGTCCCAAAAAATTTCAGAAATTTTTATATTAATCAATTCACTAACCCTTACACCACTACCATATAAAGTTTCTATAATGGCTATATTTCGTTCTCCTTCTGGAGTACTTCTATCAATTGCAGCTACAAGCAAATCGATTTCTTCTACCGATAGTGTGTCGGGTAATTTTCTTCCTATTTTAGGAGATGCTAACAATTCGCTTGGGTTGGTTTCGATAATATCTTCTAATAATAAATAATTAAAAAATGATTTTATACCAGATATTAATCGAGCTTGAGATCTAGCTCCCAAGCCTAAATCAAAAATCCACGTCAAAAACTCTTGTAATTGAATCAACTCTATTGAGGAAATTGAAAGATTATCACTTCTAATTTCGGTGAAATATTGTTCTAATTTAGTTACGTCTCTAACATAACTTTCTACGGAACTATTAGACAAACTTCGTTCAAGTTTTAAAAAAATTGTAAATCCATTTATATAACTAGTCCATGACATAAAAATAACTAACGTCTTAAAATTTCGGCATCTTCAATAGAAGCGTACAAAAATCGAAGTAAATGAATGGACTGTTGATGTCCTTTTCTTTTCCCAAAATAAGAAATAATATAAACACCTGCAACTAAAACGGCTGCTAAGGGAAAAAGCAACAACCAGAAACTAGGATTTCCTAATTGCAACTTAACTAAAGCAAACATTCCTCCAAAAAATGTAATTAAACCAATAATTGTATATATTGCAACAAAAGTTAACCAAACATTATGCTGAGGACCTAGCATACAAACTAAGCAAGAACCTTCTTTAAAATCACTTTTTTCAACAACAATATGAAGTTCTGGAGACCAATAATGCAACTCTTTTTTTGGTAAGGTTATATCTAGCTTATTAAATCTTTTTCTTCCCAAAACCGTTTTATCACTATCTAATTTTCGAAATATGTGTTCAATAACGCTTTCTTTATCCAATGCTGAATAAAGTTTAAATCTGGGTCTTACTTTTATTGCATCAACTGGATTTTTCTTATTAAATGGCATAGTAGTAGTCTTATTTTCTTAGTGTACCCCTAAATATAGCACAAAAAAAAGAGATGTACAACACATCTCTATATAAAAATAAATAATAAAAACAATGACCTAGGTCAATAAGTTATATTTTAAGCCATTGTATGATAAACATGTTGAACATCTTCATCTTCCTCTAGTTTTTCAATTAATTTTTCAATTTCTTCTACTTGATCTTCTGGCAACTCTATTGTATTCATCGGGATTCTTTCATAACCAGATTCAACTATATCTAGCTTTAATGCATCTAACCCCCGTTGAATATTTCCAAACTCGGTAAATTCGCCATACAACATAATAAATTCATCTTCTTCAAATATTTCATCAATCCCATAATCAATCATTTCTAATTCAAGCTCTTCAATATCTAAATCACCTTTGTCTATTTTAAAATGACATTTTCTTTCAAATAAAAATTCAACAGAGCCACTTGTACCTAAACTTCCTCCATTGTGACTAAAATGCATCCTAACATTTGCGACAGTTCTGGTATTATTGTCTGTTGCACATTCTACAAAAAAGGCTATCCCATGAGCTCCATATCCTTCAAAATTTACTTCTTTATAATCTGAAGTGTCTTTATCTGTTGCTTTTTTTATCGCTCTTTCTATATTTTCTTTTGGAACACTTGCTGCCTTAGCGTTCTGAATAGCCATACGAAGACGAATGTTGTGGTCAGGATTTCCTCCTCCTTCTTTAGCTGCCATTGTAATTTCTTTCCCTATTCTAGTGAAAGTTTTAGCCATTTGTGCCCAACGTTTCATTTTACGTCCTTTTCTAAATTCAAAAGCTCTTCCCATAATATTTTTTTGTTTTTTGCTTCTTCAAAAATAATTATTATAATTCAAAAATTGAAATTTTAGAACTCTTTTCTACTTTTTTTATAATAAGTTTTTGTAAGAAATATAAATTTAAAATTTTTATTAACCATCCCTCCTAACTTCATTCCCATAAAATAGGCTATAAATTCAAAGAAAAAAAACGAATAGACTCGAACATTATAACATAAAAAACAGCAGAGATAAATATTTGTGAACTTAATTAAAGATATAAATTAAAAAAAAAGATAGTCACTCAAAAAAGATTGCTTATTTTTGCATCGAATTAGAATATATTATATAAATAAAATAAAAAAATAAAAAAAATGGCAGGTACTAGAACATTTACAATGCTTAGACCAGACGCAGTTGAAGACAATAATATCGGAAATATTCTTCAAATGATTACTGATGCAGGATTTAAAATTGTAGCAATGAAGCTAAGACAATTGACTACAGCTCAAGCTCAAGAATTTTATGCTGTTCATAAAGAACGTCCTTTCTACGGAGAATTGGTTGAATATATGACTTCAGGACCTATTGTTGCTGCAGTTTTAGAAAAAGATAACGCTGTTGCCGATTTTAGAGATTTAATTGGAGCTACCAATCCTGCGGATGCAGCAGAGGGAACTATTAGAGCTAAATATGCTGAATCTATTGGAAGAAATGCAGTTCACGGTTCTGACAGCGATGAAAATGCTAAAATTGAAGCTGATTTTCATTTTTCTGCTGAAGAATTTGTGGGATAGTCTTTATTAACTTCACACAGTAGATTGTAACAGTCTAAATTTAATTACCTATTATTGGGTTAATAATTAATAATAAAAAGCCTTTGTAAAAAATTACAAAGGCTTTTTTTATTCTCAAAATGAGAAGAAATATTTAGCCGTTAAATATAGAAGTACGATTCTAGCACTAAAAAGCCTCCAATCTTTTTAAGTAAGCATTTCGCCTACTTTTCAACCCTGGAGAATCCTCTACAAATAAATCTTCGAGAACTAATTTTAGTTCCTTTTTCAATTCACTATAAGGCTCACTAATATTGTAAATCACGGCAATCGAAAACGATCGAATTGCGACTCCTTTTTCTATGTCTTTTAATAATTCATAGCAACGCTCCAAAACAATGCCTTCTAACTCTTCTGGAATTTTATAAAATTGAAAAAAACGAACAGTTACTCTCAATACAGACTCTACCGTTTCTTTATTACACAACACTCCTACTAACCTTCCTATATAAGGAGTTAATGAATCAGGATATTTATCACTAATTAATGAGAAAACCATTGAGGAACGTTGAGAGACTCTATATTCATTACTTAAAAATAGTTCTACTAATTCTTCTACCTTTTGTTTATTTTCCCCTATATACTCTGCTATTATTTTTGAGTTATTTTTGCTGTGCTCTTTTAATAATTGAGTTCTAATGTTCATTTATTTTTTTTCGAATAACATGATACTTTCTATGTGAGATGTATGTGGAAACTGATCGACTAACGTTAACTTGATTAAATTATAGCCTTCTGCTTTCAACTCTATTGCATCTCTTGCTTGAGTTCCAGGATTGCAACTGACATACACAATTCTACTTGCTCCAAGTTTCATTACTTTTTTCAATGTCTTAGGAGCAATCCCTCCTCTTGGAGGATCAAGAACTATCGTTCCTATTTTACCTTCATATTGAGGATATTCTAGTAAAAACTTTCCTACATCTGCGGCATAAAAATCGACTCCTTTTATTTTATTCAACTTTGCATTTCTTTTTGCATTTTCTATTGCTGATGCAACGATGTCAACTCCTATTATTTTTGTGTTTTCTGTTTTTGATGCTAATATTTGACCTATAGTTCCCGTACCACAAAACAAGTCCATTACTACTTGATTTTCAATATCATTATTGTCCATCGTATAATCAACTACCTTTTGATACAACCGTTCTGCACTTGCTGGATTAGTTTGAAAAAAACTTTGCATACTTATTTCAAATTCCAATCCCAAAACTCGTTCTATAATTGTTGATTTGCCCCAAGCGGTATCGCTAGGTCCTTTTTCTAACTTTGCTCTATCGGCTACGTCATCATTTATTGTATGAATAAAACCTGCTAACCTTTTTCCCAATAAGTCTTTAAGAAAATCGACAAAAGCATTGGTGTCAAAAGATTTTTTATTGGTTGAACTTGTTACTAAATTTAACAACAACTCATCGTCAGCAAAACTTTTCCGAACCACTAAATGACGAAAAAAGCCTTCTTTTTTTGGAGGATGCCAAGCAGGCATTCCTGTTTTTTCTAAATAAACTCTAATTTCTTTCAGCTTATTTTCAAATTCAGCATCAAATAATCCAGAATCTTTATCTAAATTTTCGACTTTCCACCACGTTCCTCTATGCTTAAAACCTAATGCAAAATCGTCGTGTTCTTCATCGGTTTCGATGTCGTGCCTAATTACAGAAAAAGAATATTCCATTTTATTTCTATAATTAAAATCACTTGGTGAAGCTATGTATTCGTCAAAAATATCTCTCACATTTTTTATTTGTCCCAATTTTTCAAATAACGTAAGTGTAGTTTCTTTTTTATATTCTCGTTGCTTTTCTATTGGTAAAGTCAAAAAAGGTGCTCCAGAAATAGGTTGTTGCTGCATCTCACATTCATCAGGGGAACGTTCCAATACTTTTCTAAGCCTAGTTTCGGCGTGTTTTTTCCTTTTTTTTGTAATGGTTACTTCTACTTTTTGCCCTGGTATTCCATTTGCTACAAATACAACAAAATTTCCATCTTCGGTTTCTACACGAGCAATACCCTTACCGCCAAAAGCCATGTCTTGAATTTCAAGTTCTAATGTTTCTCCTTTTTTAATTTTCATTTTCTTAATTAATTTGTTGTTATGCAAAGACAAAAAGACCTAAAACTAGACCTAAAATAATTAATGCTATATTTTTTAATTTATCTTTTTGTTCGTGATATTCTTCAAAAACTAAAAGTGTAGCAATATGAAGTAACATTCCTGTAGTTATGGCTAATAAAACTGAACTTAAATGATTTACCCAACTTGTATCTTGTAATAAAACACCTACTAAACCTCCAATTGGAGACATACTAGCAAAAAGAATAAATAAACCTAAAACTGTAGTTTTCTTTAATTTTGATTGAATTAAAAAAAGCATTAACACAATAGAAACTGGGATTTTATGCCCTAATATTGCCCAAAAAAACACATTTGAAAACTCTTGGTTTGAAGTAATTACACCATGAATATGCCCGTTTTGCAAATGAGCAGACGAATCTACTAAAAACAAAGGAATCCCTTCAATAAATGAATGCATACACAACCCAAAAAACATAGAGTAAAGTGTTCTTCTCATTGATTCATGTTCGTGACTGTGGTGAACGTGTCCGTGTTCTACTCCCCTAGAAAATAACTCTAATAATATTTGAAATACAAATCCTAATAATATGTACGCTCCAATATTGGGTATATTTTCCTTAAAAATCTCTGGTAATATATGAATACAAATTAAACTTAACACAAATGAAACCCCAACGGTAGTTAGGTAATGTTTGATTTCTGAGAAGAATTTATCGAACACTAAAGTTAACAACCCTGCCGACAAGACTGTAAAAAATAATATTGCTAGAATAATCCAATTGTTCATGTATTAAATAATATAATGTAAACAGGTTTTAACATCAACCTTCAACTAATACCAAAAGAACATCAAAATAAGCTAAATAAACCGTTTCTTTTTTCACTATTTATCTTCATAAAATCTATTCATAG
>CAMZKF010000090.1 GCA_947311095.1 uncultured Flavobacteriales bacterium | reverse complement strand
TTTCTTCCATCAAAAATTATATTCTGTTTCAGATTTTTCACTTACAAGTTCAAAATCTGGAGTTCTAAACACAGCCCATTCGGTTGCTATTAAAAGAGCGTCAGCTCCTTTTAAAGCTTCATATTGATTTGATGCATAATCAATTTTATCACCTATAAGATTTTCAACATTTTCCATAGCTTCAGGATCAAAAGCACAAATTTCGGCTCCTGCCTCTGATAATTCATCTATAATATATAAAGCTGGCGCTTCTCTTATATCGTCGGTATCTGGTTTAAAAGCTAAGCCCCAAAGTGCTATTTTTAATCCTTTTAAATCTTCTCCAAAATATTTTTTTACTTTTTCAGCAAGTGTTAATTTCTGTTTGTGATTTACATCCATTACAGAATCTATAATTTCAAAATTAAAACCAACTTCTTTTCCTGATTTTACTAATGCTTGCACATCTTTTGGAAAACAACTTCCTCCGTAACCAATTCCAGGAAAAAGGAAACGATTACCGATTCGAGTATCTGTTCCCATACCTCTTCTTACAGCATCAACGTCAGCTCCTATCAATTCACAATAATTAGCAATTTCGTTCATAAACGTTATTTTGGTTGCTAAAAATGAATTGGCTGCATATTTTGTTAGTTCGGCTGATTTTTCGTCCATAAAAATAATAGGATTTCCTTGTCTAACAAACGGTTTGTAAAGCTCGTTCATTACAGCTCTAGCTTTATCCGATTTAGTTCCAATTACAACTCTATCTGGTTTTAAAAAATCATCTACTGCAAAACCTTCTCTCAAAAATTCAGGATTAGAAACAATATCAAAATCGACTGTTGCATTTTTAGCAACTGCTTTTATAACTTTCTCTGCCGTACCAACGGGAACGGTACTTTTATCTACTATAACCTTGTAATCAGTAATAATCTCCCCTAATTCTTCAGCAACACCTAATATATAAGATAAATCTGCTGAACCATCTTCGCCAGGAGGTGTTGGCAAAGCTAAAAAGATAACCTGCGCTTCCTTTACTGCTGATTTTAAATCAGTAGTAAATTTTAAACGATTATCTTTTATATTTCTTTCAAACAAGACGTCTAAATGAGGTTCATAGATTGGCACTATTCCTCTTCTCATTTTATCTACTTTGTCTTTGTCTATGTCAACACAAATTACGTCATTACCTGTTTCGGCGAAACATGTACCTGTAACCAGACCAACGTATCCTGTTCCTACTACTGCTATTTTCATTTTATAATAATTTATCTAACGGTTCTAAAAAAACATCATAACACATTAGAATCTGTGATTTTTTTTATCCAACCTCAAAGATAATTTAAAATTCATGATTATTATTCAATTACTATTTCTTTTTTTTTGCAGAAGCTTCTTTTTTGATTTTTTCTTGCTCAATAAAAGCTTCTTTTAGTTAATTTAGACTGTGATTAATTTACAAACTATTTTGAAAAAAGAATTCCCTCCATGTAACATTCCCGAAACTAAAACTGTCAAAAGACAGTTTTTTATATGTAATTAATCAAGAATTTTTAACATCATAAAAAATACCTTTGTCGTGTATTAAAATAAAACAAAATATCATGAAAAAAACAAATGTTTTAATTGCTACAGTAGCAAGTTCATTAATGCTATTTAGCTGTGGAGGAGAAGATTCTGAACACAAAGCTAAAAATGAACATAAAAAAGAAGCATCGCATGAAGAAACGCCAAAAAAGGACAAAACAATAACTTTGACTGACGCCGAGATGGAGCAAGGATCGGCTATATTTTTTGATCGATGTGCAGGATGTCACGGGTCGTCTCGTAAAGGAGCAACAGGTCCTCATTTATTACCTATAGCTCCAGAAGGCAATAAATCACCAGGTACAACTGTTTTAGGTGAAGCAGGATTAAGGGCTTTTATTGAAAATGGAACTCCTGGAGGAATGCCTGAATGGAAAGGGATTCTGACAGATGATGAAATTACATTAATGACTAAATTTTTACAAGTAGAACCTCCTGCTATACCTCCGTTTGGACTGGATGAAATGACAGGAAGTTGGAATCTTATTATTCCTGTAGCTGACAGACCTAAAAAACCAGAACACAAAAGAAATATCGACAATTATTTTGGTGTTATAATGCGTGACGCAGGTAAAGTAGCCATCATAGATGGTGACACAAAAAAAGAATTAGCTGTCCTAAAAACAGGATTTGCAGTACATATACTTAGAACATCTGCTTCAGGAAGATATATCTACTCGGTAGGTAGAGATGGAAAAATCACTATGATTGACACCTATTTTGAAACACCTACAATTGTAGCTGAAGTAAAAGGAGGGTTTGATTCTCGTTCTGTAGAAGTTTCTAAATATAAAGGATATGAGGATAAGTACTTAGTATTCGGAGGATACAGCCCGAGTCATATTGCAATTTTTGATGCTCAAACGTTAGAACCTATTAGTGTAACTCCTACTGCTGGTAATGCATGTGACGGCGATAAAGAATTTATAGAAGAAGCTCGTGTAGCCTCTATTGTAGCTTCTCACACCGATCCTGTATGGATTTGTAACATAAAAGAACGAGGAGTAGTAGCGATAGTTGATTACACAGACCCTAAGTCCCCAAAAATTACAGAAATAGAAACCGCTCGATTTTTACATGATGGAGGATTTGATGCAACAGGTCATTATTTCTTAGTTGCAGCGAATGCAAGTAACAAAATAGTTGTGATAGATGTTCCTAATAAAAAATTGGTTAATATAATAGAAACAGGAATAGAACCACACCCTGGTAGAGGTACAAATATTAAAAATGACTTAGGTAGTCTTTGGGTTACATCTCATTTAGGTGAAAATAAATTATCGTTCATTAAAACCGATAAAGGAGAAGGTCAATGGACTGTAGTGAAAGAAGTAAAAGCTTCTGGTTCAGGAGGGGGAGCTTTATTTGTTAAGTCTCATCCAAAATCGAAACACTTATGGGTTGACAGAACGCTTAATCCTGATGTAGCTTTAAATAGTTCTTGTGACGTTTTTAATACAGAAACGTTGGAACTTGAAAAAACAATTACAATGCCTGAAGGTGTAGATGGTAGAATGGTTCACTTTGAGTACAATAAAGCTGGAGATGAAGTTTGGATTTCTGTATTTATGGGAAAAGAAGCGGGAATTTTAATTTATGATGATAAAACATTAGAATTAAAAGAAATAATTAAAGGTGATTGGGTTCAAAATCCAACAGGTAAATTTAATGTTTATAACACAACTCACGATGTTTATTAATTGGTTGATTCGTGAAAGTAACAATTAAACATTTTGAAGTTTAATTTAGTAAAAAAGGGGAATAGCAATGTTCCCTTTTTTTTACACATAATATTTTAATAAAATGAAAAAAATAATTACAATTATAGGAATGCTAATGACTATTCCTTTTTTAGGTCTTAGTCAGACAATAGATGACTCTATTTCAATGGGAGCAGGGTATCCTAATCAAGTTTTTTATAGTTTAGAAAATGGTACTGTTTCGACAGTTGACAATACAAACTGGGATGTAGCTTTTGCTGTTGTAGGACAAGGAGCAAAAGGGAGTGCTATTCTGTTTAACGATGCATTTGGCTCACTATATAAAGTTCCTTCTGTCGATACGTCTGCTTGGTCTTCGTTAGACACTACAGGAATGTCTTCTTGGGAAATTTTGTTAAATTCCGATACTTCTTGGACGAATGGAGCGTTTAATAAATACCGAGGTGTTGCTAGTAATATGGATATGGGCTGGGGAATATTAAATCCATCAAATAATTTTTGGACTTTCGGAGATTCTTTATATGTCGCTAAGCTGCATGACGGATCATTTAGAAAAGTTTGGATTCTAAGTCTTAAAACAGGCGTTTGGCAATTCAAATATGCTAATTTAGATGGGTCTAACGAGCAAATTCAAACGATAACTAAAAGTGATTATCCAAATCGAAATTTTATTTATTTTTCTATGGTTAATAATACGATTATAGATAGAGAACCATCTAATACTGATTGGGAATTAACATTTACAAAACATAAAGATTTTTTGAACCCTCCAGGAATGTATTTAAATGTAACTAGTGTGTTTACAAATAGACCTGTTTGGACTGCTAAAGCTAATGAAAATGATTTAAATACAGCCTTGTCTTCACTAACCCCTCAAACTACATTTACTAAAAATGTTAATAATATAGGACGGGAATGGAAAAAGTTTAGCTCTGCAAATGGAGGCTGGTCTGTTAGAGACACTATAGCTTATTTTGTATATGATGTTGATAGTGTAAATTTATACCGCATTGTTTTTACAGGGTTTGATGGTTCTAGTACAGGGAAAGCTTATTTTAATAAAGAATTAATTCAACTGACGAGTATAGGAGAAGAAAAAGAGGTTGTCAGTGTTGCTTTATATCCTAATCCAGCAAGAGAAAGCATTAATTTATTAGTAAGCGTACCTAAAGAAAATACAATGAATCTTAATATTATTGATTTATCAGGAAAAACGGTATATAATGAACAATTATATTTTTCTATTGGAATGAATAATAATGTTATTAACGTAAGTAACCTACCTAAAGGTATTTATATTATTTCTTTAAATAATGAAAAATATCACCTAGTTCAGAAACTTATTGTAAAATAATAATTAAATAAACTCAAGGCGAATAGCTTTTCACCCCGAATTATTCATAGGTTTTCGTTATTAAAAGTCAAAATGCTTATAAAATTAGAAAGTAGATATTTTTTAGTGAATGAATTGTAATTCAATTTTGAGCTTAATAAATTTCGAGTACTTTCTCTTATAGCTAGTAGTTTGGCTTTATAATGGAAAATATGTGAATAATTCGGGTTATATTTTAGACTCTATTAATTTAATTCATAAAATATGATTAGATAATGAGTTATAATTGATACTGCTTCTTATTTTCTAATGAAATTATAAAAAAGATTAATTAATGTAAAGTTTGAAATGTCACTTGACTTGAATATCTATCATTATGATTGCGTTAGGGATAGAAACGGCATCCTTTTTTTATTTCAAAAAAAGATAAAGTAGATAGCCCGCCCCTTGTGGGAACGCCCTCGTTATAAAATGAATGTTAAAACAGCTATATTTTTACTTTGGCTTGGAGTTTTTTTTAGTCCAATAATTTTATATGCCCAAAAATCAGAAGTAAAGTTAATTAATAAAAAAACGGGAAGACCAATATTTTTAGCACATGTACAGTTTATTTGCATTGCAGGAAATAGAAAAGGAGAAAAGGAATGGACTGTTTCTTCTGCCGAAGGAAAAGCCTTTAATCCATTTGAAGACACATCGTTAGTCAAGGTTTCTTTCTTAGGATTCAAAAGTGCTTCTAGCATTTTATTACCCAATACTATGTTAGATATCTATATGGAAGAAGATGTATTTGGATTAAATGAAGTTGTGGTAACGGGACATTTTATTCCAATAGAACAAAAAGATTATGTAAATGATGTTATTACAATAAATAAAGAAGCTCTACAAGAAAAAGGTGCTACTAATTTACGTGAAGCGTTAAATAACACACTAAACATAAAGACAAACAATGGTCACGTAAATGAAACAGCATTGACCTTGAATGGGTTATCTGGAAATCATATAAAAATAATGATAGACGGAGTACCAATAGAAGGCAGATTGAATGGTAATATTGATCTATCTCAAATCAACATAAGTGAAATAGAACGCATAGAGATAATAGATGGCCCTAGTTCTGTTAGTTATGGAACAAATGCATTGGGAGGGGTAATTAATTTAATAACAAAAAAATATCAATATAAAAAATTAACAGCAACGCTTAGAACTTATTATGAAACAATAGGACAATATAATGTTTCTGGAAATATAGGTTTTAAAAAAAAGGGAAACACAGTTAAATTGAGTTTAGGACGGCATTTTTTTGACGGATTTGCACTACAAGATACAAGCAGATTTAAAGATTGGAAACCTAGAGAACAATATTTTGGATCATTGCTATATAATCGGAAAATGAAGAATTTTCGTTTTGTTTATGCTTTAAATGTTTTTGACGAATTACTTACAAGCAGAGGTCGTCCCCGAGCTCCTTATTACGTTAATGCTTTTGATACACGTTACAAAACAGTTCGATTGTCGAATAAATTATTGCTTAAAGGAAATGTTTCAAAACATGGTTTTTTAAACACAACCCTTTCTCAGTCTTTTTATGAACGAAAAAGGTTGATTGTATTTAAAGACTTGGTTACGTTAGACGAAACTCCAACGACAGGAAGTAACGATCAGGACACTACTGTTATCTACAATTATTTGGCTAGAGTTGTTTATAAATTAGCAAATGATTCAGCTAAAATAAATAAAATGATAGGTTTTGAGTTTAAAAACAATCAGATAAAATCCAATCGAATAGAAAAAGAGCAACAAATGATT
>CAMZKF010000089.1 GCA_947311095.1 uncultured Flavobacteriales bacterium | reverse complement strand
CTATGAATAGATTTTATTCATCAACTAGCAAAAAAATAATTCAATTTATTTTTAGCTCATTTTAATATTCATTTGGTATGAGATTAAATTTTACTATTTTTATTTTGTAAATTCGGTTAATGTTTTTTCTATAATTGCGACACAATCCATTAGTTGTTCTTTAGTAATAACGAGGGGAGGGGCAAAACGAATAATGTTTCCGTGGGTTGGTTTTGCTAATAATCCATTGTCTTTTAGTGCGACACAAATGTTCCAAGCTGTAGAGCTTTCTTCGGTGTCATTTATGATAATGGCATTTAACAATCCTTTTCCTCTTACCGTGTTTACGAGTTCCGAAGATTCGATTATACGGTTCATTTCTGCTCTGAATAAATCTCCTAATTCTTTTGCATTTTCTGCTAGTTTTTCGTCTTTTATAACTTTTAATGCAGCCATAGATACTTTTGCCGCTGTTGGATTTCCTCCAAATGTAGAGCCGTGTTCTCCTGGTTTTATGACGTTCATTATTTCGTCGTTTGCCAATACTGCTGATACTGGATAAACACCTCCTGAAACTGCTTTTCCTAAAATAAGAATGTCTGGGGTTACGTTTTCATAATTTACGGCTAATAACTCACCTGTTCTTGCAACTCCTGTTTGAACTTCATCGGCTATAAATAGTACGTTTTTAGCTTTGCACATTTCATTACATTTAGCTAAGTATTCGTCGTTAGGAACGTAAACTCCTGCTTCACCCTGTATTGGTTCAACAAGAAAAGCTGCTACATTATCGTCTTTTAAGGCTTCTTCCAAAGCTTGGGTATCGTTGTAAGGTATTTTTACAAATCCAGGGGTGTAAGGACCAAAATTTTTGCGTGCTACGGGGTCGTTACTAAATGAAATAACGGTAGTTGTACGTCCATGAAAATTGTTTTCACAAACTATTATTTTCGCTTGGTTTTCGGCTATTCCTTTTACTTCGTAAGCCCATTTTCGAGCTAGTTTAAGGGCTGTTTCTACGGCTTCAGCTCCAGAGTTCATTGGTAGTACTTTGTCGAAACCAAAATAAGAAGTGATGTATTGTTCAAATTCTCCTAAAACATTGTTGTAAAAAGCTCTAGATGTTAGTCCTAACGTAGAAGCTTGGTCGATTAAGGCTTTTACAATCTTTGGGTGGCAATGCCCTTGGTTTACTGCTGAATATGCCGATAAGAAATCGTAATACTGTTTTCCTTCTGCGTCCCAAACGTGTACTCCTTCTCCTTTTGCCAAAACGACTGGTAGTGGGTGGTAGTTGTGTGCTCCGTATTTTTCTTCTAGTTCAATTGATTCTGCTGAAGATAATTTACTCAATGTAGTGCTCATAGTTTTTAGTTTTTATCAAAGTTAATATTTCTGTTTTAAATTCCTTTAAATTTAGCTGTTCCTTTTTTATAGTAATGCTCCGCAGTATTTACAATAGGCAGCGTCGGTGTCGTGCCCTTCCATAGAACAACTTCGGCAAGCTTGTGTACTGACTAATTTTGTGTTTTTGGGTTTTATAATTTCGGAACTTACAATTCCTGTGGGAACAGCTATTACGGCATAGCCAATAATCATAATAATAGAGGCTATAAATTGCCCTAAAACGGTTTGAGGAGCGATATCGCCATAGCCAACTGTGGTTAACGTTACAATCGCCCAATAAATACTTTTAGGAATACTTGTAAAGCCGCTTTCGGGCGTTTCGATTAAATACATGACAGTTCCTAAAATAAAAGTAACGCTAAGAACGGCAAATAAGAAAACTATAATTTTTGCTTTACTTGCTTTTAATGCTTTTACCAATACTTGAGCTTCGCCCATAAAATGAGCTAGTTTTAGAATTCTAAATACTCTTAGTAATCGTAAGGAACGAATGACGACAAGAGAGCGAGAACCTGCAATAAATAGACTTAGAAATGAAGGAAGGATAGAAAGTAAATCGACAATTCCGTAAAAACTAAAAATGTATTTTTGTTGTTTTTCAATGGAAATGAGTCTTAAAATATATTCGATGGTAAATAGTAAGGTAAATGTCCATTCTAGAATCTCTAATTCTGTTCCATATACTAATCTAATGCTTTCAACACTTTCGAGCATTACAATAGAAATACTTATAAAAATAGCCCATAATAAAATAATGTCAAACATTTTACCAGCAGGTGTATCCGCTTCGTAAACGATTTCGTGTATTTTATTTTGCCAAGGTTTCATTGTTTTTTTTAGCTTATTAATTCTGACGCTAGTTCAGTAAAAGAAATTTGTTTTTCGTCTCCTGAATCCATGTTTTTTAATTTGAATAGCCCCGAATCTAGTTCATTGTCGCCTATAAAAGCAACAAAGGGAATCTTTTTGGCGTTGGCATATTTCATTTGTTTTTGAAGTTTTGAATTTTCAGGGTATAATTCAGCATTTATTCCCTCGTTTCTTACTTCTTTTAGTATTTTTAGCATTTTAATGGTATCGGCGCCAAAGTTTATGAATAGGAGTTGTGTCGATGCATTTTTAAAAGAAGGGAATAGATTAAGTTCTTCAATAACGTCGTAAATTCGGTCAGCTCCAAAAGATATTCCAACTCCAGATATGTTTTTTAATCCAAAAATACTCGTTAAATCGTCGTAACGTCCGCCACCACAAATACTGCCCATATTTACATTGTTGGCTTTTACTTCAAAAATAGCACCTGTGTAATAATTTAGCCCACGAGCCAATGTTACGTCAAATTCTAATTTAGCAGTTGTTAAACCTATTGAATTTATGGTTTCAAATACAGTTGTTAATTCTTCAATTCCTTTTGTTCCAACTTCGGAATTAGAAAGCATAACTTTCATGCCTTTTAAGGTTTCGTCAATAGAGCCTTTCATACCAAACAACGGTTTTATTTTTTCTATCGCATCGTTTCCAATACCTTTATGAATCAATTCTTCAATTACTTTTTCTTCTCCAATTTTGTCTAATTTGTCAATAGCTACTGTAATGTCTATTATTTTGTCTGTTTCACCTGTTATTTCTGCAATTCCACTCAATATTTTTCGGTTGTTAACTTTGATTGTAAAATCGGGTAATTTTAAGTTAGACAAAATTTCATCAAACAATTGAATTAATTCTACTTCGTGCAACAAAGCGTTGCTTCCTATAATGTCGGCGTCGCATTGAAAAAATTCTCTGTATCTTCCTCTTTGTGGTCTGTCGGCTCTCCATACAGGTTGAATTTGGTAACGTTTAAAAGGTAAAGCAATTTCGTTTTGATGTTGTACAACATACCGAGCAAAAGGAACCGTTAAATCGTATCGTAATGCTTCAGCACAAAGGATATGTTCTATTTTTCCTTGAGTTAGATCTTTTGTTTCTCCAACCTTTCTAACAGCTTTGTCAAGTTTGTTTCCTCTGTTTAGAACTTTGAAAATTAGATTATCTCCTTCTTCACCATATTTTCCCGTAAGTGTTTCGAGTTTTTCCATCGAAGGAGTTTCTATTGGTAAAAAACCAAATTTAATGAACGATTTTTTTATGGTGTCAAAAATATAATTACGTTTAAGTATTTCTGTTGGAGAAAAATCTCTTGTTCCTTTAGGTATCGATGGTTTTGCCATGGTGTTTAAATCATTTTTTTTACAAAAATAAAAACAATTATCAATAATCAATATTGAAATGGAAAAGATGTCTGATTAAAAGTTGTTTAGCGTATTTTAAATAAGCCGATTATAGGACGATGATCCGAAAGTTTTTTATCAATTGTTTTAAAATCTAAAGCTTTAATTTTTGAATTGTGCCAGAGGTAATCAATGCGTAAAAAAGGCATTTTACCAATGTAAGTACTTCCTGTCCAACTTCCTTTTTCGGTAAAAGTATCGGTTAGGTGATTTTTAAATTGACTGTAACTAAACGAAATGGGAGTGTCGTTCATGTCAGTAGCAATTAGGGTAGGGTATGGACTTTTGCTAATGTGGCTTAGGAGTATGTTGACTTGACTTTCTCTAGCTATAAAACCTTTTTTTAATCTTTTTATTACTTTTTTAAAAGGAATTATATCAGCTTCTGATATTTTAGCTTTGTTAGTGGTTAAAAAATCATAGTCGCCATTGTCAAATCGAATAGAACCTAAGTGAGCATTGTAAATTCTAATGGTATCTTTAGCTTTTAATATGTCCACATATATTGCGTGATTTGCTTTGTCGTTTTCAAAATTTATAATTCCAGTATTTATAATTTTATATTTACTAAATATTGCAGTTCCAACTCCTGTTAAAACTCCTTTTTTTATTTTTTTAGAACTAAAATTTTCAAATACGTATGGGGTTTTTAGTTGTGTTTTCAGTTTTGCATTACTGCCTTTTAAATAGTATTCTTGAAAACAAATAACAGCTGGTTTTTCGTTGTCTATTAATTCTATTATTTTGTTTCTAACTCCTTTTATTCTTGTCCAGTCGTACAAATCAAATAAACGGACGTTGTAGCTCATTATGGAAATAGAGTCGTTGTTTTTAGCGTAAATGTTTGGGGTAGGAATTTGAAAAAAAGCAAAAAAATGAGAAACACCTATTGATATGACAACTAGCGAAACATATATTTTCTTTTTTTTTCGAATGAACCAATAGATGATAAATAAAGCGTTGCTAATTAATAATAAGGGATACGTTAGTCCAAAAAAAGAGAAGAATGAAGTCGTACTTGGGGCAACATAACTTGTAAAGTAAGAAAAAATAAGCCCAAGTACTACAATGGAATTGATAGTGAAAATAAAATAATGTATAAATTTTTTTATGAGCATAATTTGATAGAGTAGTACAAGGTATGATTTTTCTAAATGATTAAAAATTAATGTTATTAACAATTAATAATTCCTATCATTGAAAAGTATTCTAGATTCGAACAAAAAAAAACGCTTAGATTTAAGTTTATGTTTTATTTTTGCCCAAAAAAATAGTTTAAAGAAAAGAAATATGACGGTTGCTTATTTAATTTTTGGCTTATATACCTTGGCTTTAACTTTTATTTTTTTGTACAGTTTAGTTGCTTTTTATTTGTCTGTTGTTTATTTGGTTAGTCAGTCTAAAGTGAAGAAACAAGGTAGCTTGTCTATTGTTTTAGAGCAAAATTATCCTAAAGTTACGGTACAATTGCCTGTTTATAACGAGCTTTACGTGATAGAACGGTTGATCGATAGTGTTTGTCAATTCGATTATCCATCAGATAAATTAGAAATTCAGGTTTTAGATGATTCTACTGACGAAACAGTTTTGGTTATCGCAAATAAAATAGCCGAATGGCAAACTAAGGGAGTGGATATTCAGTACGTAAGACGTGTAGATAGGAAAGGATTTAAAGCAGGAGCTCTAGCAAATGGCTTGAAGTTTTGTAAAGGAGAGCTTATCGCTATTTTTGATGCTGATTTTGTTCCTTCTGCTAGTTTTTTAAAAGAAACAACATTCTATTTTATGAAAGATAAAAAAATGGGAGTTGTGCAAACAAGATGGGGGCATTTAAATGCAAACTATTCTTTATTAACAAGACTTCAAGCATTTGCTTTAAATGCTCATTTTAGGGTAGAACAGGTTGGGAGAAATAAGGCACATCATTTTATAAATTTTAACGGAACAGCCGGTATTTGGAGGAAGTCGTGTGTAGAAGATGCGGGAGGCTGGTCAGCAGATACACTAACGGAAGATTTAGATTTAAGCTATAGAGCTCAATTAAAAGGTTGGAAATTTAAATATTTAGAAAGAATTGTAGTTGCAGCAGAATTACCCGTGTCAATTGAAGGTTTGAAAAATCAACAATTCAGATGGTCTAAAGGAGGAGCGGAGTGCAGTCGAAAAAACTTAGGAAAAGTTTTAAGAAGTAAGGATATTAGCCTTGGTACAAAAATAACAGCTGTTTTTCATTTGTTAAATAGTTCTTTGTTTATCGCGGTGTTGTTGCTTATATTGTTAAGTGTTCCGTTGTTATATGAGATTGAAATAAACAGACGGTTATCAAATTTATATAATTATTTAGGGTTCTTTTTTATTAATACATTTTTGCTTGGAGTGATGTATTTTGTTGCAACAAGAAAAGAGACTAATAATATAGTGTTGGAATTGGTTAAATTTTTATTGTTTTTTCCTGTGTTTTTAACGGCTATGTTGGGGCTTACGACTTACAATGCAAAAGCTGTTTTAGAAGGTTTGATAGGAGTGAAATCTTCCTTTGTTCGTACTCCTAAATATAATTTAACGAATAAAAGTTTAGAAAACGTAAAAAGAAAATATAAGAACAGTACATTTTCATATTGGATTGTGTTAGATTTTATAATTATCATTTACTCGATGTATGGAGTCGGTTTAGCTTTAAAATTAGAACAGTATGGAATGGGACTTTTCTTAATAATGGTCGTTGTTGGATTTTCTTATACTTTTACATTGTCTTTATTAAGCTTTTTTAAGAAGTAAAATAAGTAAAAAAGAATCAAATATAAAGAATTGTTTGTTTTTTAGAGGTTTATTTCAATTCTTTTGAAATTGATTAGTATTTGCGTGTAACTGTATGTGGGGTAGGGTGTTGTGGTGTTGTTGCGATTGATTTTAATAAAAAAATAACAAAAAAAAATAAAGTTTTATGATAAATGTAAGAAAGAGTTAAATAAAAGAATATTACCTTTGCATTATAATTTAAAAATAATATAAAAGTTATGAAAAAGAATTTATTTCTAGTAGCAGCACTTTTCGCAGGAACAGTTGCATTTGCTCAAACAACAGAAGTTAAAGATGCCGATGGTATGGTGGTTACACCACAAGCAGGTGATTGGGGATTAGGATTTAACGCTAGTCCAATGATTAATTATGTTGGGAACATGTTTAATGGAAATACCAATAATACGCTTAATGCAGGTTATGTAGCTCCAAATCAAGCCATTTACGGAAAGTATTTTAAAGATGAAAATACTGCTTATAGAGCTTCTGTAAGATTAATGACGGGGTCTGGAACTCAAATCGTTCAAACAGATACGAGTTCTATTTCAGGTGTTCCAGCTTACGTTGAAGATAAAATCAAACAAAGTGGAGCAGGTGTTGTTTTGTCTGTAGGTCTTGAAAAAAGAAGAGGACACAATAGATTACAAGGGTACTATGGAGCGGAAGCTGCAATTACGTTTGGAGGAGTTAATCCAAAAATGAAATATACTTATGGAGCTGAATTAAATTCTGTAAATATTGCTAATGGAGGAGCTGTTAATGGGCGTACTTTATCTTCTAAAGGTGGAGCTACTTTCGGATTTGGTGTGAGAGGATTTATTGGTGCTGAGTATTTCTTTGCTCCAAAAATTTCTATTGCTGCTGAATACGGATGGGGTGTTAGCTTAGCTAAAACTGCAGGAACAGAAGTAGTAAAAGAATATTTTGATGCTAATGGTACAGATGCAAGTATTACTACTAATGCTCTTTATCAGCAAACAACTACAACAGGAAAATCATCATCTTTTAATATCGATACAGATAACTTAGGTGGAGCCATCCGTTTAATGTTTCATTTCTAATTAGAAGAAAAACAAAATTATAAAAAAGGTCAACTCCAAGAGTTGACCTTTTTTTTGCTTAATAAATTGAAGTTTTATTAATTTGTATTAGCTTTACATTATTATGAAAATAGGTTTTGATGCTAAAAGAGCATATCATAATTATACAGGCTTAGGAAATTATAGTCGGGATTTAATTTCTAGTTTATTAAAGTGTTATCCTTTAGACGAATATCATTTGTATAGCCCTAAAGAAAATAAAAATAAACGATTGTTCTTTTTAAAAGAGTATGTAAATGTTTTTTCTCATTTTCCGAAATCTTATTGGAATAAAAAATTTAAAAGTTTTTGGCGTTCTCTATTCTTAGAACGCTACCTCCTTCAAGATAAAATTGAAATATACCATGGGTTAAGCAATGAAATACCTAAAAGAAAAAAAGGAGGGGGAATTAAATACGTAGTAACAATACATGATTTAATCTTTAAGCGATTTCCTGATACCTATAAGGTTATAGATCGTAATATTTACGATAGAAAGTTTAAATACGCCGCTTTAAATTCTGATAAAATTATAGCAATAAGCGAGCAGACAAAACGTGATATTGTAAGTTTTTATGGTGTTTCGCCTCATAAAATAGAAGTGGTTTACCAATCTTGTCATGAAAATTTTAAAAAAAAATATAAGCATAGCACAAAAGAGGCGGTAAGAGTAAAATATAATTTACCAGAATCATTTTTATTAAATGTAGGGACAATTGAAACCAGAAAAAATCTAGAAGCTTTAATCGAATCCATTCCCCTAATGGAAAACACATTGCCAATCGTAGTGATAGGAGGTAAAACAGATTATTATGAATTTATATTAACAAAAATAAAGGAATTAAAAATACCTAAATCACGAGTTGTTTTTCTAGAAAATGTATCCATTACAGAATTGCCTGTTATTTATCAATTGGCAACGCTTTTTGTTTATCCATCAATATTTGAAGGTTTTGGAATACCGATTATAGAAGCGTTGTATTCAGGCATTCCTGTAATAACAACAAAAGGAGGTTGTTTTTCTGAAGCAGGAGGTCAATTTAGTTTGTATGTTGACACTCAAAATTATTTAGAGTTGGCAGAAGCAATAGATAAATTATTACTAGATGAAAAGCGACAAAAGAAAATGATTATAGAGGGAGAAAAGTATGTTAAAAAATTTGACTCACAAATTATAACTCAGCAACTTCATGAACTTTATAAAACGATAATCAGAGAGGGGTAAAAAAACAGAAAAGCTATTTGTTTTGAGTGTATGTCGCTATTATTAAATTGTTTTTATTAATTAAATGCTTTTTTTTATATCTTTACAAATCGTAAAAAAAACGAAAGATATGAATTTTAACTTCAAGGCTTTATTGCCACATTTATTAGCATTAGGTATATTTTTGACTATTTCGATAGCTTATTTTCACCCCGCATTGGAAGGATATACAATTGTAGCTCATGATGTAAAGACTTACAGAGGTATGTCTAAGGAGTTAATTGATTTTAGAAAAGATACAGGGACAGAAGCTTTATGGACTAATTCGATGTTTGGAGGAATGCCAGCAACGCAAATATCTGTCGAAGCTTTTGGATTGGGAGGTGTTATAGGTCGTATTATAGGGTTAGGATTGCCGCATCCATTAAATAAGTTTTTTATAAGTCTGCTTGGGTTTTATATTTTACTGCTAAGTTTTAAAGTTGATTTTAAGTTATCTATTTTAGGAGCAATAGCCTTTGCTTTTTCAAGTTATTTTATTGTCTTATTTCAAGCAGGGCATCTGACAAAATCATTAGCTATTGCTTATATGGCTCCGACTCTTGCAGGAGTTGTCTTGTTATATAGAGGTAAGGTTTTTCTAGGAGCAGGATTGTTTGGTCTTTCTTTAGCTTTAGAGTTGATGTCAAGCCACTTGCAAATCACTTATTATTTAATTTTTATTATATTTTTTTATGTTTTATCTCAATTTGTTAAATATATATTAGAAAAAAGGGTAGTTGATTTTATCAAATATTCTAGTCTTTTGTTACTTGTTGTTGTGTTTTCAGTAGCGGTAAACATGGTGAATTTGTGGGGGACAATAGAATACGGAAAATATACTACAAGAGGGAAGAGTGAGTTAGTTAAAGAAAATTCAAGTAATCAAACTTCTGGATTGGATAGAGATTATATAACTGCTTGGAGTTATGGAACAGGGGAAACATTTAGTTTATTTTTACCATTTGTAAAAGGAGGAGGAAGCCAAACATTGGCTCAATTACATCCAGAAAAAGTAACGCCTAGTTTTTTAGAGGGTTTAGGAGAAAATATAGTTAGTCCAGCCTACCAAAAAGAAGTTTATTCTCGTTTGCCTAATGAATCTGCTTACTGGGGGAATCAAGGTTTTACATCTGGTAATGTTTATGTTGGAATTATTATATTCTTTCTATTTATACTTTCTTTATTTTATGTTAAAGGTATTTTTAAATGGTTTTTACTAGGGGTTACAATATTAACAATAATGTTGTCTTGGGGGAAGAATTTAATGTGGTTTACAAATCTATTCTTAGATTATTTACCAGGATATGATAAGTTTAGATCTCCTAGTATGATACTTGTTGTAGCAGAATTAATAATGCCTTTATTAGCTGTTTTATTTCTTGATTATTTAATTAAACATAAAGAAGAAATAAAAGGAAATATAAAAAAATACTATGTTAGTACAGGTAGTTTTGTTTTGTTTTTAGTTGTTTTAATGGCGTTACCGGAAACATTTTTTAATTTCTTTCCAAATGGACAAGGAAGTTTAACTTTAGAATATTTAAAACAAGCGCAGCCCGATATGGATGCAAATCAACGCTTGTCGATAATGAATTTTTACAACGGCGAATATTATCCAATGGTAAAAGCAGTACGTATTTCAATTTATCAATCAGATATCTTTAGAGCATTAGTTTTTGTGTTGCTTACCTCAGGAATTATCTATTTATATATTACAGATAAAATTAAATCAATATTAATGATAGTTGTTTTAGGTGTCCTAATTTCAATTGATTTAATCTCTGTTGACTTAAATTATTTAAATAATGATCATTATGACTACGGAGAAGGAAATTGGGAAGAAGCAATGAGCAATGCAATACCTTACGAGGCATTTGATGGTGATTATTATATTTTACAACAGGAATTAGCTGATAAGCCAAAAGCTTTGGCTGAAATAGAAAGAAAGGTTAATGAAGCTAAAGCAAAGAGTACAGGTGGATTATCAAAACTAGAGATAGATGCAATTAATTTTGGAGTATTAAATAAATATACCGATTTTAGAGTGTATTCGGTAAATAATCCTTTTAATGAATCAAGAACTAGTTTTTTATATAAATCTTTAGGAGGTTATCATGGAGCTAAATTGAAAAGGTATCAAGAAGTAATTGATTCTTGTTTGTCAAAAAACAACCAAGAAGTTTTAAATATGTTAAATGCAAAATATATCGTTCAATATGAATACGATAAATATAGAAAACAAAATGGAACTAAAATACTTCAAATAAATCCCAATGCTTTGGGAAATGCTTGGTTTGTTCAAAAAGTTAAATTTGTTGACTCTCCCAATGAAGAACTAGAAGCTATGAAAATAGAAAAAGGTTTTAAAGCTTCAAAAGTTGCTATTGTAGATAAACGCTTTAAAAATTTAATAGATCCTAATTTTACTTATGATTCCTTAGCTAGTATAAAACTGATTTCTTATGCACCAAATGATTTAGTATATGAGTCTGAAGCTAACTCAAAGCAAGTGGCTATTTTTTCCGAGATTTATTATGATTTAGGCTGGAAAGCTTATGTTGATGGAAAAGAAGTGGAGTATTTTAGAGCAAATTATATATTGAGAGGTTTGGAAATTCCTCAAGGAAAACATAAAATAGAATTTAAGTACGCTCTTAAATCTTATGATATAGGGACAAGAGTACAACCAGTTGCTGTGATTATTATTTTATTATTATTAGGTTTTGGAGTATATCAAGAGTTGAAAAATAAGGAAAAATGAAAAAAGTATTGATTGTTACTTATTTTTGGCCTCCAGCAGGAGGAATAGGAGTATTACGCTGTTTAAAAATAGCGAAATATTTAAGAGCTTTTGATTGGGAACCAGTCATTTTTACAGTCAAAGACCCTTATTATCCATTTATAGATGAAGGAAATAATAAAGACATACCAGAAAATATAGAAGTTATAAGAGAGAAAGCTTTTGATGTAGAGAAAGTGTTTAAAAAAATAATAAAAAAAGAAAAGCAATCGATAAATAATGTTGTTTTTAGTGCCGGAAAAACAAGCCCTTTAATAAAGTTTGGACTTTGGTTAAGAGGAAATTATTTTATTCCTGACGCTAAATATAAATGGATAAAACCATCGGTCAAAAGATTATCAACTTACCTAGAAGATAATAAAATAGATGCTATATTTTCAGACGGACCTCCTCACACTAATACTGTAATTGCTCAAATTATATCGTCAAAATATAAAATTCCTTGGCTTTCTGATTATCAAGATCCCTGGACTCAAGTTGATTATTATAGTAAATTTCCATTGTCTAAACGAGCAGATAGAAAACATAAAGAATTAGAAAGAAAAGCAGTAATTACAGCCGACAAAATAGTTAGCGCAAGCCCTTCTTTTAGCAAAGGTTTAGAAGAATTAGGAGCTAAAAACACATCGGTAATCTATTATGGATATGATGAAGATGATTTTAAAGACATAGTGCCTCAATTGGATTCTAAATTCACGATTATTCATGCAGGAATATTATCGGCAGATCGCTTACCTGAAAATTTATTGAATGTTTTAAGAGACCTTTCTAATGAAAATAAATTATTCAAAAGTAAACTTCAATTGAAGTTAATAGGAAGTGTAGATGAAGATACTTTGAATAAAATAAAAAAAGTAATTCCTAAAGAAAATTTACTATGTACAGGGTTAATTCCTAGAAGTGAAGTCTTGCAATTGATATCAAATACGCAATTGTTACTAAATTTAGTAAATAAAGAAAATAGTAAAGGACGAATACCGGGTAAAATTTATGAATATTTTAGAGTCAGAAGACCAATTATATCAATAGGAAATAAGGAAGGAGATGTAGCAGAATTAATTCTAAAAACAGACTCAGGAGTTTGTTTTGAATATGAAGAATATGAAACGTTAAAAAAACACATTAAAAGATGTTTTTTAATGTACTTAAAAGGAGAACTGTTGCCAACAAAAGGAGATATAACAGAATATTCAAATTATAACCAGACAAAAAAAATAGCAAAATTCCTTAATAAAATTACAAATGGAAGAACTAAATAAGATTAGATATAAAGCAATTTGTTTTCTTCAAGAAGATAAGGGACGAGATGTGGAAATAGTATTACCCATAGTATATGCTGCCGAAAAATTTCTTAACTGTAAAGTCCAATTTGAATTAAAATGGAATGCACATTTAATCTATAAAGACAAACCCGATTTTGTAATAATACCAGCAAACTGTATTGGTTCTAAAATGTATCACGATATAGCTAAATATGCTTATAGTCAGAATATTAAAATATTTAGTTTTATTTCAGAAGGTAATTTTAATGAAAAATCGAGTTTTGATTTTTTTGGATTTAATGACGATAGGTATTTTTATCAAGATTATATTTGTTGTTGGTCTAAACGAACACAAAAACACTATCAATTAAAGGTGCCTAAACAAAAAAAACAATTTGTGCTTACTGGGGCTTCTGGATTTGACCGTTTTAAGTTTTATGACTTCATGAGTAAAACTGAATTTCTTAAAAAAATATAATAAACAAGGATTCGATAAAGTAATAACATACTCTGGTTGGGCTTTTGGAAAAACACAATATCCACAAGGCTTAGAAGATTTACGTCCTTTTTACAATGAAAAAGAAAATAAAGTACAATGGATTGAAGAACAAAGATTAATAGTACAAGAATCTCTAAGGTACGTTATAGAAAATAATCCTGATATTTTATTTGTTTTGAAACAGCACCCCGCAGAATATTACCCAGGGTTAAAAATAAAAGAAGTAAACGAAATGAGCAACCTAGTAGGTTATGAAAATGTGGTTTACATAACAGGTCACAACGAAGGAATACATGATTTAATTAATGTAGCAGATATTCTTTTAGGGTTTGAAACTACTACTGCAATCGAAACGTGGCTAATGGGAAAAAAGCCCACTATTTTTATTAACGAAGAACCAGATTTTCCAAGGGTAGATATTTATAAAGGTTGTTTACTTGTTAAAAATGGAGAAGAGCTTAATAGTTATTTAAGGGAGTTTTATAAAAAAGGTAAAATTAAAGATTATGAACAAATAAGCTTAAAAAAAGAACAAGAAAAAATAATAAACAATTCAATAGGTTTTAGTGATGGATTAAATCATTTAAGGCATTTATATTATTTCAATAAAACATTATTGAGAATTGATAAACAAAAGATAAATTATAAAATTAGTAATTATTTTTTAGCTCTTTATTTATTTTATCACTTAATGAAACCATTTTATAAAATGCAAATAGTGACCTCTTTACCTTGGTTTTCTAAATTTAATTGGGTTTTTGAACGAGCTAGGTTAAAGAATGTTAAGGTACTACAAGAAAAATATAAACCATTCATGGAGCAGTTCTATTTCGATAATAATTTAGATTTGGACGGAGTTTCAAAATTTTGGATTTCAGAAAAATTAAAGTAAAAGAGTCTTTTTTTTTATTTCAGCCGTAAGAACTAATAATTACTTTAATTTTGTTAATTATAATCAATACATAAAAATGCTATTTAAAAACATATATAGAAGATTAGTAAAAGGCATTGAAATATATGGAGCTGAGCGACTAAAGATGTCTAAAACAACTATTCTAAATAATAAAAGTGTAATAAGAGCTGACCAAAAATCTAATATTATTTTAGGAGATAATGTAAGAATAGGTTCAAATTCAGAAATAAATTCATCTGAAAACACAACACTAATAATAAAAGATTATAGTACTTTATATTCAAATTGTAAAGTTTTAGGTAATGTAACTATTGAAAGGTACTGTGTTTTAGCTACCAATATATATATGTCCTCTGGTCAACATTATGCTTTTCATGTACCAGAATTATTAATTAGAGAGCAAGATTCTTTAATTCAAAATAATGAAGTTTTAAAACAAAAACATCATAAAAAAATTACATTAGAAGAAGACGTCTGGATTGGAAATGGTGTTTTTATAGCTGCGGGAATTACAATTGGACGAGGAGCAGTTATAGGAGCTGGAGCGATTGTAACAAAAGATATTTCTCCTTACAGCGTTGTGGTAGGAAACCCCGCTAAAGAATTAAAACAAAGATTAAAGTTTGCTATACCAAATCAGTTAGACGCATCATTAATACATCATTACCCCTACTTTTATAGAGGGTTTGATCACAAGCTAATACTGAAACAAGACAAAGGATTTAAAATTATAGATAAAGCCTTGTTAAAATGTAAATCAGATAGTGGAAAATATATATTAAAAGGAAATAATTTAGAAAGAAGTAATGTTAAAATTATTCTAAGCTCAACTAAAGAGTTTTGTTTCATTGTTAATAAAGGGTTTTTTACTTTAGAGCTTGATTTTAAAAAAATAAATACAGATATAAATATAAGTATTGATAACATTGAAAATTATGATGTTCGAATTTTATCAATAAAAGCGATATAATAATGAAAAAATTACTAAAATTTTTAATTTTCCCCTTTGTCTTTATAGGAGGGATAATTAGTTTTTTAATAACTAAAAAAACATTCAATCTAGCATATGTTTCGTTTAGGTATTACTTTGTGTTAACCAATGGGAAAAGTAATAATATAGCGAATAAAATAATTGAATTTTTTGTTTCTAAATATGACATTAATGAAGCAAATGGTGTATTAGGCAATTTAAATAAAAGTGATTTAAATACCATTGTTTCTGATATAAATAAAAATGGCTTTCATGTTTTTGATATTAAATTAAATGAATCAAGAATTGATGAAATTTATAAATTTGCATCCAGTACAAAAGTTAGTTATTTAGAATACGATAAAAAATCAATAACTTACTCAAAAAATAAAATCCTATTTAAAGATAACAAGGAGATTTCAACTCGATTTCAATTTGAAACTCAACAGCTATTTGACTGTAAATCATGTGTAGATTTGGCTTTTGATAAAAGTTTATTAGCAGTAGCAAATTCATACTTAAATACAAAACCTATTCTCGATTTAGTATCTATGTGGTGGAGTGTACCTTTTGATAAAGAAGCCAAAAATAAAGCTGCTCAAATGTATCATTTTGATATGGATAAGTTTAAGTTTATAAAATTCTTCTTTTACCTTACAGATGTCTCTCCTAATAATGGACCTCATTGTTTGGTTCGAAATTCGCATAAAGAACTTCCTAAAAGTTTATTAGAAGATAGAAGGTTTACAGATTTAGAAATTTCTAAGAATTATTCCAAACAAGATATATTAGAGTTAACGGGGCAAAAAGGAAGTATAATAGCTGTTGATACAAGGTGTTTACATAAGGGAAAAGCTTTGATAGAAGGAGAAAGATTATTATTTCAAATTCAATTTTCAAACTCTCTTTTTGGAGCACCTTTCAATGAACTGAAAAATGTAAAATTAACTGATTCTCAAAAGAGTATCAAAGAAGAATATAAAAGAACATATTCATTAGTTAATGAATAGAAATTCAAGTTTTTGATAATGGGAATAATTAAAAAACAAGGTATATCAAATTCAATTTTGATAATGTTAGGAGCTGCAATAGGGGCTATTAATGTTATGATTTTGTTTCCTAAAATTATTTCAGAAGAATATTTTGGATTGACAAGAGTACTAGTCGAATTGTCTTATGTAGCTTCACAATTTGGATTGTTGGGAGGACATATGGCTCTGGTTAAATATTGGTCGTTGTATAAAAAAACCTTCGCTTTTGTTCGATTTGTGTTTTTTTATATTTTAGTTACATCATTAATTACCTTGATATTATTAATCTATTTTCAAATAGATATAAAAGCTTTTTATTCAGAAAAATCATCGTTGTTTAATCTTAATTATGATTTTATTTATGTTTTATTTTTAGTTAGTATTGTTTTTGAATTTTTAACTTCAATTGCTACTTCTCTTTTAAAATCATTTTATTCTATTTTATTAAAAGATGTTTTGATTCGCATCTATGTATCAATTCTTATTCTGTCTTACGGATTTGATTTAATTTCTGAACCTCAATTTATACTGTTTTTTGTTTTAGGTTATGTATTCATAGCTTTTGCTCTTGCATTTATTTTATTAGTGAATCATAGGTCTGTATTATTTACAAAAAGTAATAAGGTAGCGTTACATAATAAAATAGAAACAGTAAAGTTTAGTGTCACTAATTTTATTACAAGTTTTTCAAGTGGAATTGTAAATCGATTAGATGTGCTTATGATAGCGGCTCTTATAGGAAACGAAAGTGGGTTTAGTAACGGATTACAAGCTGTTGCAGTCTATACTATAGCTTTATATACCGCCACTATATTAGGAATACCTTCAAGAGGTTTGTTTTTAATTTCGCACCCACTAATAGCTCAATATTGGAATGAAGGTGATTATAAAAATATATTGACTGTATATAAAAAATCGGCGATAAATTTATCTGCGATTTCAATTTTAATGTTTGTTTTACTTTGGACAAATATAGATGATTTACTTAGCTTTTTAGGAGGGGGATACCAAACAGCTAAATCTGTTATTTTTATTCTAGCAATGGCTAAATTATTTAATATGGCATTGGGGGTAAATAATTTAATTATTGGAGTCTCTAAATATTATAGAATAGGAAGTTATATTATGGTGCTTTTAGTGTTTATTACATTTACTCTAAATTATATTTTAATTCCTAAGTATGGAATTATTGGAGCCGCAGTAGGTTCTTTCTTTAGTTTAGTTTTTTATAATTCGGTCTCGTTTTTATTTTTGTATTTCAAATTTAATTTTCAGCCCTTTACTTTTAAAACAGTATTAGTATATTTTATAGGTGTATTAGCGTACTTAATTTCAACGCTAATTTATTTTGATTTTGTACTGCTGAATATTTTTATTAAATCATTATTTATTGTGTCGTTTTATTTACCTCTAATTTATTTCTTTAAAATTTCAGAAGATATAAATGAAGTAATCGATAAGGTTTTAAAAAGTAAATTAAATAGAGATTGAAAAAAATAGAGCTTTCTAAAGATATTTTTAATAAACAACAAAAAAAAGCGTTTAGATAATTTTCTAAACGCTTTTTTATGAATGAAATAAAGAATTTTCTACCCCTTTATTTCAAAGCTTTCCATAAATTTAGTAGTAAAATCTCCTTCTAAGAATTTTTCGTTCTCCAACAACTGTTGATGAAAAGGAATAGTAGTGTGCACACCTTCAATAACATACTCATCTAAAGCTCTTTTCATTTTCAAAATAGCTTCTTCCCTTGTTTGTGCAACAGTGATTAATTTACTAATCATAGAATCGTAAAATGGGGGAATAGAGTAACCAGCATAAACATGGGCATCTATTCTAACACCGTGACCTCCTGGAGCATGATAATTAGTAATCTTACCTGGTGAAGGCATAAAGTTTTTAAATGGATTTTCGGCATTTATTCGACATTGTATCGCGTGTCCGACAGGGTAGTAGTCATTACCGCTAATTTTTTCTCCTGCAGCAATTTTTATTTGCTCTTTTACCAAATCAAAATTTATCACCTCTTCAGTTATCGTATGTTCCACTTGAATACGAGTATTCATTTCCATGAAATAAAAATTTCTGTGTTTGTCAACCAAAAACTCAACAGTCCCAACACCTTCGTAATTAACGGCTTTTGCTGCTTTTTTAGCTGCATCTCCCATTTTTTTACGTAGTTTATCAGTCATAAATGGAGAAGGTGTTTCTTCAACCAATTTCTGATGTCTTCTTTGTATCGAACAATCTCTTTCCGACATGTGACAGACGTTCCCGTGCTGATCGGCAGCAATTTGTATCTCAATATGACGTGGTTCTTCTATAAATTTTTCCATGTACATACCGTCATTACCGAATGCAGCTGCAGATTCTTGTCTTGCTGAGTGCCAATTGACTTCCAATTCTTCATCGTTCCAACAAACACGCATTCCTTTACCTCCACCACCAGCAGTAGCTTTTATCATTACAGGGTAACCTACTTTTGCTGCGTTTTTTATAGCGTCAGGCAAATCTTTCAACAAACCCTTCGAGCCTGGAACAGTAGGAACTTTTGCTTTTATCATTGTAGCCTTAGCCGAAGCCTTGTCTCCCATTCCGTCTATTTGTTCTGGTAGCGCTCCTATAAATTTTATGTTGTGCTCTTGGCATATTCTCGAAAAACTAGCATTTTCAGAAAGAAATCCATATCCAGGGTGTATTGCATCTGCATTGGTTATCTCTGCGGCCGCAATAATGTTAGGTACTTTTAAGTAAGAGTCTGCACTAGAGTTAGCTCCTACACACACTGCTTCGTCAGCAAAACGGACGTGAAGACTTTCTTTATCAGCAATAGAATATACCGCAACGGTCTTAATGCCCATTTCTTTACAGGTTCTAATTATACGCAATGCAATTTCACCTCTATTGGCAATTAATATTTTTTTAAACATAATTGTTGTATTTTAAGCTAAAAAATAGCTTAATGAATCAAAAAAAAATGAAATTATTTATGAAGGATCAACTAAAAATAAAGGTTGGTCAAATTCTACAGGTGTAGTATCATCTACCAATACTTTTACAATTTTTCCGCTAATTTCAGACTCAATTTCGTTAAATAACTTCATCGCCTCTACTATACAAATTGTATCCCCTTCTTTTATCGTATCTCCAACCGATACAAAAGCAGGTTTGTCTGGAGATGGAGAACGGTAAAAAGTCCCAATCATTTGAGATTTAATGGTTACATAATTGTTTTCTTCTTTAGCTACTGGTGTTGCAGGTGCTTCAACAGGTGCCGCTACTGGAGCAACAGGTGCAGGAGCTGTTGCCATTGGCATTGCTTGTTGCATAGCCATCGGCATTTGTTGTTGTATGATTTGAGGTTCTTCTTTAAAATTAGATTTTTTCTTGGCTAAATAATCTGATTTTATAACGATTTTAAAATCCTTATGCTCTATTTCTACTTCATTTACTCCCGCTCGAGCAACAAATTTTATTAAATCTTGAATTTCACTAAGTTTCATATTCTATTTGTTTTATCTCTTCAATTTAGTTTTAGAAAAATCAAAGAGTTGTTTTTTAGTTTTAGAACAGCTAAGGTACAAAAAACTTAGCCATCGTAATTTTAATATCTTATTTTTTTGTTAACGAAAATGTTTTTAACGTTAATAAAGTCTTATTTTTGGGTGTGCCCTCAAAAAAAATG
>CAMZKF010000088.1 GCA_947311095.1 uncultured Flavobacteriales bacterium | reverse complement strand
GCAACCCCTAAAGATGGACCTTCGGCTGGAATTACCATGCTGACTGCTTTGGCGTCGTTGTTTACTCAACGAAAAGTAAAAAAATACTTAGCTATGACGGGAGAAATTACATTGCGTGGAGAAGTGCTTCCTGTTGGAGGGATAAAAGAAAAGATTTTAGCAGCTAAAAGGGCAAACATTAAAACGCTTATTTTGTGTGAGAAAAACAGAAAAGACATTGAAGAAATTAAAGAAAGTTACCTAGAAGGACTAACATTTAATTATGTAAAAAAGATGGAAGATGTAGTTAATTTAGCTTTAACAGACGAATTTGTAGAAGATAAAATAGAGGTTGTTGCTTGATTTAGGAAGTGATACTATTTCAATGTTTAGTCCAATTTTGAGCTAAATAAATTTCGAACATTTTCAATTGTAGCAGGTAGTTTGGCTTTGTAATAGGGATTTTGTGAATAAATTGGGTTAAATTAGTATTGGAGCTTGGGCGTTCGAGCGGGCTATCACTACTCACTTTTTTGTTGAAAAAACAAAAAGAGTTCAAACAAATCGTTCTATCCCTAACGCAATTTAAAAAACGAGAAAGCTTAGAACCTTAGATTTTGTTAGTCGTAATAGCCCGAATTACATAGCTCTCCAAGAATTTAAGCAATGTTTGTTTTGATTATGTTTTATGTTCAATTGTATTACTTATCTTTGTTTTTATATTCTTAAAATAGAAATTGATTAGAATCATAACCCAATGCGATATTTTATTCAAATAGCCTACAATGGCAAAGACTTACATGGCTGGCAAGTGCAACCCAACGCAAATACCGTACAAGCAGAAATGAATAAAGCATTAACAGTTTATTTCAATCAAGGGGCAATTCATTGTATTGGCTGTGGTAGAACAGATACAGGAGTTCACGCCTCTGATTTTTATTTGCATTTCGACATCAATAAAGAAATAGATGAAGTCACGTCTATTTATCGTCTAAATCGAATTTTGCCACTAACAATAGTGGTAAAAAAAATAATAAGAGTAGGTAAACAGGCTCACGCCAGATTCGACGCTATATCTCGTACTTACGAATACCATATTCATACAGTTAAAAATCCATTTTTGTTAGAAGGTTCTCTTTTCTTTTCTTATCCCTTAAATATAGAAAAAATGAATAGAGCTTGTAAGTTGTTATTCAAATATAAAGATTTCACCTCTTTTAGTAAAGTTCATACCGATGCAAAAACAAATATTTGTAGTATCATGAAAGCAGAATGGAAGCAGGAAGGTGATAAAATTATTTTTACCATTCAAGCCGATCGTTTTCTTAGAAATATGGTAAGAGCCATCGTTGGAACAATGCTAGACATAGGGCAAGGAAAAAAACAACCCCAAGATATAGTTACAATTATAGAGCAAAAAGACAGGGGAAAAGCAGGTCGTTCAGTAGCAGGAAAAGGACTATATCTATCCAAAGTCGAATATGATTTTGATAAATTATTAGGCGAATAGATAAGAATTCCCTCCCTAAGACTTGAAGTCTAATGTCTCCCAGTCTTGAATCTACCCCCTCTTGAATCTTCCAGTCTAAAAAAACTAATTAGTAAAATCTCTACCTTTCGCTTTCCCTTGTTTAAAATACTTGTCATTTTCTTCCATTTCTTTTTTCATCTCATCCGAAATATCCCCATTCAAATCTGTTAAATCAGGTTGACCTGCATTTACCCATGCGGTGTACCAAAGCGATGCCGAGTACTTTATTGAAATCAACATTCTTTTTTCTTGCATATTTCCTAGCAATCTTTGGTACTCTAAAGCAAATTCTTTACTGTAAACCTTCATTATAACTTGTCCTCGGTGTTCGTAGCTATATTTTTGATCTTTAGGCCACCTTTCAGTTAGCTCTCTTTCTATTGTAAGAACCGAATCAACAGCTCTATTACTGCTTTTTACAATTTTCCAAGCCGCATCTAAAGGATCTTCTATGTAATCGCATCTTCCAATTAAATAATCATAGCCATCTGCTGAAAGTTCTGGTACTCTAGATTCCCAAAAACCATGGATACCTTTTTGATTAGTCATTTGACCATTGTAATTCTCAGTGGTATGTAATGGAACAGAAGCATCTCCTATATAATGGCACAATTCAGAAGATAACTGTATAATCCGACCTAAGTTTTTAGCTTTAAAAGCTCGGGTCAATCTTCGGGTCATTAAGTCGATGTGCCACGGTACAATTCCGTATGCTTTTAAAGTATCTTCGGTAAATTTAGCAACAGCATCATTCCATTTTTTTGGAACAACTAAAAAGGGGTCTTCTCCTTCTTTTACATAATGGTCAATATCTATATAATGTCTTTCGGCTTCCCCTTTCATGGCATACCTCCTTTTGTCAGGATCTACGGCATGTTCTGTTATGTATTCAATGTTTTTTTTGTAAAAAGTAAACAATTCTGGAGGTAAACTAAAAGTAGCCATTCTAGCTATTCGTCGATGCCCATAAAATCCCCACGTGCTAGAGCAAATATGCTTACTCGGTTTAGGCTTAAACCCTACTGAAATAAAAGAAAGAAATAGTACGCTAATTATAATTTTTAATCGATTCATTTTTGAGTTGTTAACCTGATTCAATAATATTAAAATCTTCTCGATGAACTATAAAGGTACAATAAAAATTTCATATTTTGATAGGTGTAATAGCACAACTTTAGTTAAAAATGTAATAAAAAGTAATAAAAATCGTTTCTTTGTACCGATTAAATAATTTATGATTAAAATGATAAAATTAATTAGCATCTTTTTTTTATTAATTTTTTGTTTTTTGGGGCATGCTCAACAAATGGAGAATTTAAGAAACTTTGATAAAAGGAAATATCATTTTGGCTTTGCTTTAGGGTATAATAAAAGCGATTTTTATTTAGATAGAGATGTTCTCAATAGTTTTAAAACCGATTCACTATTGGTACTAGAAGTCAATCAACGACCTGGTTTTAATTTGGGGATAGTTTCATCATTAGATTTATCTCCTACGTTTAAAATTCGTTTTTTGCCAACTTTATCATTTCAAGAGCGAGAACTTCAATATACTTTTGCTATCAATACTGATTCAACCAGTCATTGGAATAAAAAAGTAGAATCTACCTTTTTAGATTTTCCATTGCTATTAAAATTTAGAACCGAAAGAATTAAAAATTTTGCAGCTTACGCGATTACAGGAGGTAGGTTTGGTCTCGATATGGCATCAAACAAAGATGTAGAAAATAAAACAGCATCACTCAAAGACCAAATTGTAAAAATTTCTAAAGCCGATTATGGCATTGAAGTAGGAGGGGGGATTGATTTATTTTTAGAATATTTTAAATTTAGTTTAGAATTAAAGTTAAGTACTGGAATAAAAAATGTCTTAATTCAAGAAAATACTAAGTTTTCATCTCCTATTGACCGTCTTAGAACCAGAATGTGGACGCTTTCATTTACGTTTGAAGGGTAATGAAAGCTCATTTCTCGTCAATAGATTTTTTGAGAGGATTAGCGGCATTAATGGTTGCTTTTTTTCATTTTACACATCATCAAAGTATTCACGGAGTTCTATTTCGAAAAACAGATTTGATTTATAAAATTGGAGATTTTGGACAATATGGAGTTCACGTTTTTTTTGTAATATCAGCATTTGTAATTCCTTATTCAATGCTTAAATATAATTATTCAATTTCTAAAATAGGAAAGTTTTTGTTAAAAAGAATTATAAGAATAGAGCCTCCTTATTTATTCTCAATAGCTTGGATTGTTTTGTCTAGTCTTATTTTTTCTTGGTATTTAGGGCATAGTATTGTTGTTGATTGGAATCGAATTTTATATCATTTAGGATATTTAATTCCGTTTACCAATCTGCACTGGTACAATGATGTTTATTGGACGTTAGCAATTGAATTTCAATACTATTTATTTATAGCCCTAACTTTTAATTTGTTTTTTGAAAAAAAAGAAACAATTAGAGCTTTAGGATTAACATTTTTAGCATTAGCACCTTTGTTAAATAACGAGCATTTTTTAGTCGCCTATCTACCTGTTTTCGGCTTGGGGATACTAGGAACTTTGAAGAGTAGTAAACAAATATCGAAGGCTTATTTTGTTTTTTGGATGATAATTTTTCTTGGGTCTATTATTGTATTTAAAGGTGTAACTGTTGGAATTATTACATTTTTCACATTAGTTTTGATATTAAAATCAAATATAAACACCAAAATGTTTAATTTTTTAGGAGAAATATCTTATTCTCTCTATTTAACTCACGGAGAATTAGGAGGAAGAATAATTTATTTTATATTGCCATTTATTCTTTCTTTTTCATATCAAAGTTATTTATTACTGATATTTGCAATGTTCTTTTCTATCTTTGGAGCTTGGTTGTTCTTTTTATTGATTGAAAAGCCTTCAAAAAAATATTCAAAACAAATTAAGGAATGATTAAAGAAATACAAATAAGAGTACTTCCTGTAGAAGCATCTAATGACGAGCTTTTAAAGAAAATAGTAGCACACAAAGAAAGTATTTTATTGTCGGATATTACGCATGTAGAAATTTTAAAAAGATCAATTGATGCACGTAGATACCCTGTTTATTATCAACTTCGTCTTGCTGTTTATATTAGTGAAACATATCATGAAGATGTTTTTGTAAATGATTATCAAGATGTAAGAAAAGCAAAAAAAACAATTCACATTATAGGAAGTGGTCCAGCAGGATTATTTGCAGCCTTAGAAGCTTTAAAGTTGGGCGTAAAGCCAATTGTATTTGAAAGAGGAAAAGACGTTAAAACAAGAAGACGAGATTTAGCTGCGATTAATAAAAAAGGAGAAGTTAATACAGAGTCTAATTATTGTTTTGGTGAGGGAGGAGCAGGAACTTATTCCGATGGAAAACTCTATACACGTTCTAAAAAGAAAGGAAGTGTAAGAGAAGTATTGAAAACTTTAGTAATTCATGGAGCTCCTAAAGACATAATGGTCGATGCTCATCCGCATATCGGAACAAATAAATTACCTCAATTAATCGAAAATATAAGAGAAGTTATTTTAGCAAAAGGTGGAGAAATTCATTTTGAGAATAAAATGACGGATGTAATTTTGAAAGATAATAAAATCAGAGGTATAATTATTAATGATGAAAAAGAAGTTTCGGTCGAAAATTTAATCTTAGCAACAGGACACTCGGCAAGAGATATTTATTATCTATTGGATAAAAAGAAAATAAAATTAGAGTTTAAATCCTTTGCTCTTGGAGTAAGAATAGAGCATAAACAAGAACTAATAGATAAAATTCAATATAAATCAAAAGAGCGAGGCGAATTTTTACCTCCTGCGTCATACAGTTTAGTTAGCCAAGTAAAAGATAGGGGAGTGTATTCATTTTGCATGTGTCCAGGAGGGGTTATAGCTCCTTGCGCAACAGGACAAGAAGAAGTTGTTACAAATGGTTGGTCACCAAGCAAAAGAAATAACCCATTTTCAAATTCTGGTATTGTAACCGAAGTTCGTTGGGACGATATTCCAACATTTCACAAGTATGGAGCTTTAGCAGGGGTGTATTTTCAGAAAAGTATAGAAAAAAAAGCATGGGAGTTGGGAGGTAAAACACAGCAAGTCCCTGCTCAACGATTGTTAGATTTTATTCAAAAAAAGAAATCAACGTATCTTCCTAAAACATCCTATTTCCCAGGTGTAGTATCAGTTGAATTAGATAATGTCTTTCCTGCTTTTATTACTAATTCTCTACGAGAAGGATTGACTCTATTTGGAAATAAAATGAAAGATTATATGACAAATGAAGCTGTTTTACATGCGACAGAATCTAGAACATCTTCCCCTGTTAGAATACCTAGAGATAGGTATTCTTTAGAACATCCCGAAGTTGTAGGTTTGTATCCTTGTGGAGAAGGAGCAGGTTATGCAGGAGGAATTGTTTCTGCAGCCATTGACGGAATCTTGATTGTTAGAAAAATAGGAGGTGTTAATAAATAGGTATTAATAATTATTTGAATGCAACTTTTTTGATATATATTGCGTCATCATTTATAATACACACCTTTTTAAGGGTAAAAGATTAAAATATATGTTGAGAATTAAAATTTTATTAGCTTTTTTATTGTTTGGAACAATTAGTTTTGCGCAAGAAAAAACACACCAAAACGAGCCTTCTAAGAATGTAGAAAAACCAAAGAAAGGTATATTCAAAATGAGTCAAATGTATTTTGAAAAACAAGATATATTAGCTTCTTATTTCATAAAAGGGGAAATCGTAAATGGTTTTCCTAGTTACAATCACTCTGTTTCAGTTCTTGAAAACAAAGGAAATCTGCACAAATGGGTCGCTTTAAAAGAAAATAAAGCGTTATTAACCAAAGAGGGATATCAATCAATTTTAACATACATCAATAAGAAATAATTATGAATTTTATTAAGTCAATATTACTACTTGTTTTATTTTCGCCTTTATTTGTATTAGCGCAAGGAGAAGGTAAGAATTGGTATTTTGGATACAATGCAGGATTAGATTTTACAGGAGGAACACCTGTTGCAATGACTAATGGTTCCATAAATCAATGGGAAGGTGTAGCGACTATTTCAGATGCTGCAGGAAATTTACTTTTCTATACTAATGGGCAAAATATTTGGGATGCAACCCACTCAGTAATGCAAAATGGTTCAGGATTAATGGGCGACAATAGTGCAAGTCAATCGGCTGTAATTGTTCCTAAGCCATATTCCCCTGGTATTTATTATGTGTTTACAGTAGATGAAAAAGCATCGGGAAACGGTGTTCGTTATTCGATTGTAGATATGAGTCTAAATGGAAGTTTGGGAGCGGTAACGAGTGTTAAGAATATTTTATTAATGAGCAGCACTACGGAAAAGATAACCGCAGTACGTCACGCTAATAATTCAGATATTTGGGTGATTTGTCACAAATGGAATAGTAACCAATTTCAAGCATTTTTAATTAATGGATGTAGCGGTTTACAAACCACACCGGTAATTTCTAATGTTGGATCAGTTCATAACCATACCACAAATTCAGGACAATGGAATACAGGTGCAATTGGTTATATGAAAGCATCTCCTCAAGGAGATAAATTAGGATTAGCGTTTTTTACGCAACCCAATGCTAATTCTCCTCATTTTGAACTGTTTGATTTTAATAATAGTACAGGAAGTGTCTCTAATCCTATAGCTTTACCAAGTCCTAGTTCTACTTCATTACCTCCTGGAGTTGCATGGTATGCTGCTTATGGTGTTGAATTTTCTCCCGATGGAACTTATTTTTACGGAGGGTTAAATGCAACAGGAGAAATATTTCAATATGATTTATTAGCAGGGGGAGCTAATGCTATTAGAAATTCAGCTTCTTTAGTTGGAGTCGGAACAGGTAGCTTACAAAACAAAATTGGAGCACTTCAATTGGCTACCGATGGGAAAATTTATGTAGCTAGAGATGGCGAAGGTAATTTAGGTAGTATTACAAATCCCAATACAGCAGGAGCATTTTATACGAATAATGCAGTCTTTTTAGGAGGTAAAACAAGTGGATTAGGGTTGCCAACTTTTATACAATCCTTTTTTATTAGTGCTTTAGATTTATATATAGGTTACTCTGGAGATGATTGTGTTGGAAATGCAATAACATTTAATTTACAAGGAGTTGATGTAGGAAATGTTGCTTATGTAGATTGGGATTTTGGAGATGGAACGATTTTAACCAATCAGAGTAATACAGGAACGGTTAATCATACTTACACTACCGCAGGTTCATATTATGTACAAGTAAAATACTATTTTACAACAGCAGGTTGTACTTATTATGGAACAACAGGAGGAACAATTAATGTCACTCCTTTGCCTACTGCTAGTGCCTCAAGTAATACAGCCTGTACTGCGGGAGCTTCAATTAATTTAAACGGAAGTCCATCAGGAGGAGCTTGGAGTGGTACAGGAGTCTCAAATTCTACTTTTTATCCAAATTCAGCAGGAGCAGGTACACATACTTTAACCTATACGGTGGGGGGATGTTCAGCAACTACTTCTATAACAGTAACGCAAACACTTGATGCGACTATAACAACAAATACAACATCTATGTGTTTGGCTCAAGCTCCAATTAATTTAACTGCGGCAAGCAATGGAGGTACTTGGACTGGCGCAGGTGTTGTGAATGGTCAATTTGATCCAGCTATAGCAGGAATAGGAAGTCACACCATCACTTATTCGACTAATAATAGTGGCTGTACCGATTCTGATACGCATATAATTAATGTAACCAATACAGCAGATGCAACTATAACAGCGGTAGGAACAGTTTGTTCAAACGATAATCCTATTTCGCTTACAGCAGTAACTTCTGGGGGAACTTGGACAGGAACAGGAGTTTCCAATAATCAATTTGACCCAAGTATAGCTGGAGCAGGAACGCACACGGTAACTTATACAATTTCTGGTGTTTGTGGTGATTCTGACACTGAAACTATTACGGTAACTCAAGCACCAGACGCTTCGTTTGTTGGAGGAGGTCCTTATTGTTCTGCTGATAATACAGTAACTTTAACACCATCGAATGGAGGAGGAACATTTTCTGGAACAGGAATTTCAAATTCATCATTTGACCCTTCGGTAGCTGGTGTAGGTAGTTTTCCTATTCAATATACCTTAACAGCAAATGGATGTACCGCTTCAACAACAAATACGTTGGTTGTAAATGCAAATCCAGATGCAACAATTACATCTACTACGGCATTGTGTACAAACGATTCTCCACTGACTTTAACTTCTGTTACTTCAGGAGGTACTTGGACGGGGACAGCTGTAAATAATGGTACTTTTGATCCCTCAGTTTCTGGTGGCGGTAGTTTTGTTGTCAATTATACAGTTACAACAGGAAATTGTTCAAGTTCTGCTAGTGCT